>JAJYGW010000333.1 GCA_021790615.1 Actinomycetes bacterium
TTCCGATCTTGCCCCGAGCCCGCCCGGGATCTCGTAGCCCATGCAGGAGTAGCCGAACTCGATGTGCGCGCGGCGACCGCCGGAGGCATCCCACGCCTTGAGGAGGTCGCCCGGGGGGGCGCCCGCGGCAGCGACGACGCAGTCTCCCGGACGCGCGCGCTCGTTCAGCAGGCCGAGCACCGCGGCCCGGGTGGGCACGCCGTCGATCGTGGCGCGAAGAGCCTGGGCGCGGGCGGCCAGCCAGCCCTCCTTCGCAGCAACCGCCTCTGCCTGCCAAGCGGCTCGCTCGACACCCGTCGGGGCCGCATCGGCGAGGGCCTCGAGCACCAGCCGCGCGTCGCCGATGACCTGGAGCGCGCCGTGCTTCGCTGCATCGTGGCCGCTCACGTTGACGCCGGCAAAGCGTACGGCTGGGTCCTGGAAGAGGGACGCCGAGGCCGTGATGAAGTCGCCGAGACGAGTCCCGACGGCGATCACGAGGTCCGCCTGTCTTGCGAGGGCGTTGGCCCCGGGGTTCCCCTCCACGCCGATGCCACCCATGGCCCGCCAACTGTCGGCGACGAGTGCGCCCTTCCCGGCGAAGGTCTCGGTGACCGGCACGCCCCAAGCAGCGGAACAGCGTTCGAGGGCCTCCTCGGCACCGGAGTACCAGACACCGCCGCCGGCGATGATCAACGGGCGCTGCGCCTCGGCCAGCAGTCGGGCGAGCGCGCGGGTCGCCCCGACATCCGGTGTCGGGCGTCGGATGCTCCAGGTCCGCGGCTCGAAGAAGCTCGTCGGGTAGTCGTACGCCTCGCTCTGGACGTCTTGCGGGAGCGCGAGCACGGCGGCACCGCACTCGTCGGGGCTGGTCAGGATCCTGATCGCCTCGGGGAGGGCCGTGAGGAGCTGCTCCGGCCGGCTGATCCGATCGAAGAAGCGGCTCACGGGTCGGAAGGCGTCGTTCACGCTGAGCCCGAGCTCGACCGGGTGCTCGAGCTGTTGGAGCACCGACCCCTGGAGACGGGTGGCGTAGGCGTCACCGGGGAGCAGCAGGACGGGGAGGCGGTTGATGGTCGCAAGCGCTGCGCCGGTCACCATGTTGGTGGCGCCCGGCCCGATCGAGGAGGTCACGGCGAGGGTCGCGAGACGGCGGGACTCGCGTGCGAAGCCAGCGGCGAGGTGGACGAGGGACTGCTCATTCCGCCCCTGGACATAGGGAAGCCGGTCGGTCGCCTGCGCGATCGCCTGTCCGAGCCCGGACACGTTGCCGTGACCGAAGATCCCCGCCACTCCGGGAACGAAGCGCTGTTCCGCTCCGTCGCGTTCCGCAAACTGGACGGCGAGGAACTCGACGAGAGCCTGGCCGACCGTCCGACGAACTCGAGCCTGCTCCCTCACGTGCCCTCCTCGCGGTCTCATCTCGCGCGCTCGCGTGGTCACGCGCCGGGGCTCCTCCCCGCTGGCGTCTCGACCGTTCGTGACACCGTTGGGCGGTCGGCGGGAACGCTCATGCAAGACGAGGTGGCAGACCGTGTCCTAGGCGGTACCGGGCGACGTGACCACGCTACGCGCCGCCGATGCCGAGGGCAACCGAGCGGAAGCGATGGCGGCCCGGGTCGGTTGCGCGCAGGGCTGTCGCGTCCGGGGTCACCACGGGTGGCGGCGCCCGCTTGACAGGGCCGAGTCGGACACCTAGAAACGGGACCCGTTACCTGCTGCCCCGCCGCCGGCGGGAGCGGCGGAACCGACGCGAGAGACGGGGGGCGCACGTGCGCGTTGCGGTGCTCGGAGCGGGCCGGATGGGCAGGCGCCGAGCGGCCTTGCTGTCGGAGACGCCCGGCGTGGAGGTGGTCGTCGGCTCGCGGTCCGCGACGCAGGCGGACTTCCCGGCGACGATCCAGGTGGCCGCTCCCGACGACGCGCTCGCCGCCGGCGTCGACGCGGTGGTCGTCTCCGTCGTCACCTCTCTCCATGCGGAGGTTGTCCGCGCCGCGCTCGCCCTCGCCGTCCCGATCTTCGTCGAGAAGCCGCTCACGCTCGACGTCTCCGAGGGAGTCAGCCTTGCCCGCCTGGGTGAGGAGCGGGGTGTCGCTATCCAGGTCGGTTTCCACCGGCGTTCCGACCCCGCCTATCGCGAGGCGGCGGCGAGAGTCGCCGACGGTCGCCTCGGTCGGCTCTACCACCTGCACAGCGTGGCGCACGACCACGAGCTGCCCCCGGAGACCTTCCTGGAGGCGTCGGGTGGGATCTTTCGCGACCTGCTCGTCCACGACATCGACGCGGCGCGTTTCCTCACGGGGAGAGAGGTCGTCGAGGTCTACGCGGTCGCCAACAATCGCGCGCATCCGATGTTCCCCGAACACGGGGATGTCGACACGGCGACGCTGCTCCTCACGATGGACGACGGGCTCGTGGTCAGCGCGAGTGGCTGTCGGCACGATCCGGTCGGCTACGACGCACGCACCGAGATCTTCGGCGAGCGCGACTCGCTCACGATCGGCCTCGGGGAGCGAACCCCGCTCCGGGCTGTCCAGGCCTCGGGCGAGGGTGGGTCGGCGTGGTCGGCCGGGGTCCTCGAGCCGGCTGGCGAGACTTCGCTGCACGGGCCGGCGAACCCCTACGCCGGCTTCTTGGACCGGTTCTCGACCGCCTTCGCGGCGGAGACGAGCCGGTTCGTCGAGCTCGTCGCCGGGACGGGAGAGAATCCCTGTCCACCGAAGGACGCCCTCGCTGCCCTCGTCGTGGCCGAGACAGCGGAGCGCTCGTGCGCCGCAGGCCGGCCCGTGCCGGTGCCGGCAGAGGGAGAGTGGTATCGATGACCCGCCGATCGATCGGTGTCGGGCTGCTCGGCGTGGGGTGGATGGGCCAGCTCCACACGCGTTCCTATCGCCGCCTGGCGGAGCACTTCCCGGAGCTCGAGGTCGACATCCGCCTCGTTGCTGCTGCGGACCCGAGCCCCGCGCGGCGAGCCCTCGCCACCGAGCTGGGGTACGCGTCGGCCACGGAGGACTGGCGCGAGGTCGTCGCGGACCCCGAGGTGGACGTCATCTCGGTCGCGGCACCCAACTACCTCCACCGGGACATGGGTGTGGCAGCTGCCCGGTCCGGCAAGCCGTTCTGGGGAGAGAAGCCGCTCGGGCGGGACGCCGCCGAGACCGAGGAGATCGCGCGGGCGGTCGCCGAGGCCGGCATCGTCACCACCGTCGGGTTCAACTACCGCTACGTCCCCCTCGTCGAGCACGTCCGGGCGCTCGTCGCGTCCGGAGCGCTCGGTGTGCCGACCGGCTATCGCGGGTGGTTCCTGAACGACTACGCCTCGAGGCCCGACGGGGTGCTCTCCTGGAGGTTCCGGCGGGCGCTCGGGGGCTCCGGGGCTCTCGGTGACCTGATGAGCCACGTCGCCGATCTCGCCCAGTTCCTACTCGGGCCGGTGGCCGAGGTCGTCGCGACCACGGACCTCCTCATCCCCGAACGCCCGCTTCCGACGAGCGAGGACGCGGGGCACTTCACAGTCGGCGGGGGACCGAGCGCGCCGGTCGAGAACGAGGACGCTGCGCGAGCGCTCGTGCGCTTCGCATCGGGGCTGGGTGGCTACCTGGAGGTGGGCAGGGCAGTCGTCGGCCCGCACTGCTCGCTCGGCTTCGAGCTCTACGGGACGGAGGGATCCGTGCGGTGGGACTTCGAGCGGATGAACGAGCTCGACCGTTACGTGGCGGGCGGCGCAGGGGGGGACGTCGGCTTCCAGCGCGTGCTCGCGCGACCCGGTCACGGCGAGTACCACCGCTTCCAGCCCGGGCCCGCGATCTCGATGAGCTACGACGACCTGAAGGTCGTGGAGGCGAGCCGTTTCGTTGCCTCGGTGCTCGGGGGGGAGCCGGCGCCCGGTGGTGTGCCGGACGCCCTCGCCGCCGCGCGGGTGATCGCTGCGATCGAGACCTCGGCGAGCTCGCGGGCGTGGGTGTCGGTCGGGGATCGCTCGGCGCCGTGACGCGCGCCGGGGGTGCTGTGGGTGTAACGTACCCTTCCGAACCGAGGGCGAGGAGAAGGGGGGCCTGATGGGGGGAGGTTGAGCGCAGCTCGGTGCGTGGGCCCGCAGCGGGGCGCCACGCCCGCCAGCCCCGGCCCCGCCCGGCCCATGCATGGCGCCGAGGTAGGGGTCGGGAAGTGAAGCAGGCGTCCAGGGAGCCTGCTGCGGTCCTGACCACGAACCCGCAGGAGACAGAGGGATTGGACATGCGTGCAATCCAGCGGGGCGGGATGAGCTTGCGGTTCTCGCTGCTTCGGAGCGCTCGGTAGAAGCAACCGAATGCTCGATGCGAGAGAAACCGAATGCTCGATGCGAGAGAAGATGCGAGAGAAGCAGTACGGCGCCCCGCAGGGGCGACCTTGACAGGAGAGCGTGCGGTGGCGAGAGCCGCCCCAGCTCGAGAGCGGAGGGGACGGGCAGCATGTCATACGAAGTCAAAGAGGTCGACCCGAAGGAGCACGAGGTTTCCCGGCGTCGCTTCCTGCGGAACGCGGGAGTTGCCGCCGCCGCCGTACCGTTCCTCGGGGCACTCCTCGAGGCGTGCAGCAGCTCGCCGGCGAACGGCGCGAGCGGGTTCGGCGGGCAGGGCAAGGACCCGTTCGCGAAGCACCCGAACTGGACCTTCGCGCTGGTGAACCACGTCACGACCAACCCGTTCTTCGTCCCCACCCGCTACGGCGCGTCCGACGCGTGCAACCTCCTCGGGGTGAGCTACACCTGGACGGGCTCGGCGGACTCCATCGTCTCCCAGATGGTGACCGCGATGGACACGGCGATCGCCGACAAGGTCGCAGGCATCGGCGTCCCGGTGATCGACCCGACCGGCTTCATCGAGCCGACGAACAAGGCGCTCGAGGCGGGCATCCCGGTGGTGGCCTACAACGCCAACCCGCCCGCCAACTCACCCAACAACCAGATGGCCTACATCGGCCAGGACCTCTTCGCAGCCGGCGTCGCGGCCGCCGAGCGCATCCTGCAGAAGGGCTACGTCTCCAAGGGTGACCTCGTCGGTGGCATGATCGCCACCCCGGGCACCGCGAACATCCAGCCTCGTATGGACGGCGCCAAGTCGGTCTTCGGGCCAGCGGGAGTCACCCTTGACGAGGTGGCGACGGGCGCACTGCTGTCGCAGGAGTTCGCTGCGGTTCCGGCCTGGTACGAGGGCCACCAGGACGCGAAGTTCCTCTACGCGGTGGACGACGGCTCCGGCGAGGCGGTCTCCAAGACGATCGTGAGCAAGGGGCTCCAAGGGAAGGTCTACGGTTCCGGCTGGGACGTCGCCGTGCCGGAGCTGGACGCAATCAAGGCTGGCTCGCTCGAGTTCTCGATCGACCAGCAGGCCTACCTGCAGGGCTTCATCCCGATCTTCCAGCTCTTCCTCTACCAGATGTCGGGGGGCTTGCTTCGACCCTCGGACACCGACACCGGGCTCAAGTTCGTGGACAAGTCGATCGTCGACTCGTACCTCGCCGTCCCGTCCCGTTACGAGGGCAGCACCTCGGCGCAGAAGGTGCTCACCGCCCCGTCGAGCCTGCCGGCCCCGGCGTAGCCATGGCGCAGACCCCCGTGCTCGACGTGACGGGGGGTGGGGCCGCCCCGCGGGAGGCCCCGCCCCCCGCCGAGCTCCCGCGCCGGCCGCTGTGGAGGTCCCTGCTCGAGCGGCGCGAGGCGGCGATCCTCATCGTCGCCGTCGCGCTGTTCGTCTACTTCTCGATCGCCTCGGCCAACTTCTTCAGCGTTTCCGACATCCAGAACCTCTCCCAGTTCGTCGGGCCGATCGCGGTCATCGGGGCGGGCGAGGTGCTGCTCTTGGTGTGCGCGGAGGTCGACCTCTCGGCCGGGACGGTGTTCATCTTCATCCCCTTCGTCGTCAACTACCTGGCGGGCGCAGGGCTCCCCCTCATCGTGGCCATCCTGCTCTCCCTGGTGGTTGCGGGGCTGATCGGGGTGATCAACGGCGTCATCACGACCTGGCTCAACATCCCCTCCTTCGTGACGACGCTTGGCACCCTGTTCGCGCTCGACGGCGTCATGCTCACGACCTCGAACGCGCAGCAGCTCACGATGCCCGGGCAGTCGAGCGCCATCGGCAAGGTGCTCGGGATCTACGTCTGGTCGGAGATCCTCTGGTCGCTGGCGATCGTCGCCGTGATGTACGTGGTGCTCAACCGGTCGCGCTTCGGGATGCACGTGACCGCGACGGGGGGGAACCTGACGGGAGCTGCGGAGGCCGGGATCCCGGTGAACCGAGTGAAGATCTGGGCGTTCGTCGTCTGCTCGGTGCTGTCCGCATTCATCGGGATCATCGACGCCATGCGTATCAACGTGCTCGACCCCGGGACGGACGGCACCCAGGAGATGTTCTACGCCATCGCCGCAGCGGTCATCGGGGGCACCGCGCTCACCGGGGGCCGGGGGACCGTGATCGGCGCGCTCGTCGGGGCGATCGTGCTCGGTGTCCTCTACGTCGGGCTGACCATCATCGGGATCTCGGCCAACACCTTCATCCTGATTCTCGGTGCGGCGATCCTCCTTGCAATGATCGCCAACGTGCAGCTCGCCAAGCTGACCGTCCAACGAAAGGCGCCGACGTGACCGGGGACACCGGAATGACCGGGAGTGGCGCCGTGGGCGGTCCCCCCGAGCCCGTCCTGCGTACCGAGGGCGTCGCGAAGCACTTCGGTGCCGTGGTCGCACTCCGCGGCGTCGACATGCACCTGGACCGCGGTGAGGTGCTCGGCCTGGTCGGCGACAACGGCGCAGGCAAGAGCACCCTCGTGAAGATCCTCTGCGGCTTCCAGCGGCCGGACGAGGGCCACATCTACCTGGACGGCCACGAGGTCCACTTCCGGAGCGTCCAGGAGGCTCGGGCGCACGGGATCGAGACGGTCTACCAGGATCTGGCGCTCGTTCCGCAGCTGCCGGTGTACAAGAACCTCTTCCTCAACCGGGAGCTGACCTCGGGCGGGCGGCTGGGTTTCCTCTCCAATGGCGAGATGCGCCGGCTGGCCCGCCAGTACCTCGCGGAGATCCGCGTGAACGTCCCCGATATCGACGCGGAGGTCGAGCGGCTCTCCGGTGGCCAGCGCCAGGCGATTGCCGTCGCCCGGGCGACCCGGTCGGAGGTGAAGATCCTCTTGCTCGACGAGCCGCTCTCCGCGATGGGGGCGAAGGAGTCGGCGCTCATCATCGACCTCGTGCGCGACCTCTCGAAGAGCCGCGGCGTCTCGATCATCGTGATCGACCACAACTACGCCCACATCTTCGAGCTGTGCGACCGGATCAACGTCATCCAGCAAGGTCGGGTGAGCTTCGACAAGCCGGTCGCGGAGACGTCGCTCGACGAGCTCACCGAGCTGATGGTGTCGGAGTACCGCAAGCAGGTCGCAGCGGGGAGGTCCCAATAGCTCCCGAGGCGCCCCGGGCCTTCTCGGACGGGCGACGGTGGCGGCTCGAGATCCCCTCCGTCGAGGGACCGGCGGCGCTCGAGGCAGTCCTGGTCGCCGCAGACGAGCTGGGCGTGCGGGTCGACCGGGTCAGCCAGGGAAGTGGCGTGGCACTGCTCCGCCAGGTCGAGCTCGAGGCCATGGCGCGCACGGCCCGCGCGGCCGGTGTGGAGCTCGTCCTCTGGGCGGGGTTGCGCGGGGCATGGGACATCGGCGCGCAGGCGAGAGCGAGCTCGGGGGCGGCCGCAGCCGGTGCGGTTCGTGGCCGCGCGGGCCTCGCCGCGGGACTGGATGAGGCGGTTCGTGCCGCCGAGGCCGGGGGCGCGG
>JAJYGW010000264.1 GCA_021790615.1 Actinomycetes bacterium
ATCACGCCGGGGAACTTCGTGTTCCGCACCCGCGAGTTCGAGCTGATGGAGGTCGAGTACTTCGTCCCTCCCGACGAGGCGCCGAAGTGGTTCGAGCACTGGTGCGACGAGCGCCTCGGCTGGTACCGCCGCTACGGCATGCCGGATTCCCTGCTCCGCCTCCGCCAGCACGAGCAGGAGGAGCTCTCTCACTACTCCTCCGGCACGGCCGACATCGAGTTCCTCTTCCCCTGGGGTTGGGGCGAGCTCGAGGGCATCGCGAACCGCACCGACTACGACCTGAAGGCCCACGCCGGCCATTCAGGGGTGTCGCTCGACTACTTCGACCAGACCACGGGCGAGCGTTACACGCCATACGTGATCGAGCCTGCCGTGGGGCTGACGCGGATCTCGATGGCCTTCCTCCTCGCTGCCTACGACGAGGACGTCGTCGCGGGCGAGGCCAGGACTGTGCTCCGCCTGCATCCCCGGCTCGCCCCCTACCAGGTGGCCGTCCTCCCTCTGTCGAGGAAGGAGGCGCTCACTCCTCTCGCCCGGGACGTCCTACGGCGGCTGCAACGGCACTGGATGTGCGACTACGACGAGACGCAGTCGATCGGCCGGCGCTACCGCCGCCAGGACGAGTGCGGGACGCCCTACTGCGTCACGATCGACTTCGAGTCGCTCGACGACCAGCAGGTGACCGTCCGGGAGCGGGACTCCACCGAGCAGGTGCGCCTGCCGATCGCCGAGGTCGTGGCTCACTTGCACGAGCGGCTCTCCGAGCCGGAGTCCTGAGCGCCGCGATCGACTCTCCGGGCGCCCTCAGCCCGAAAATCGAGCCGTCGCGCGGCTCGTTAGGCTCGCCACGACACCAGCAACGAGGAGACCTCCGCAGATGGCCTACGTCTACGACTTCGACCACGCTCACCCTCGCCCGCCGATGGAGATGAAGGACCTCCTCGGGGGCAAGGGCGCCAACCTGGCCGAGATGACGTCGGTGCTCCGCCTGCCGGTCCCGCACGGCTTCACGATCTCCACCGACGCGTGCCGCGCCTACATCGACGGCGGCTGGCCGGACGGCCTCTCCGAGGAGGTGGACGAGCACCTGCGGCGTCTCGAAAAGGCGATGGGGCGCGAGCTCGGAGACCCCGCCGACCCGCTCCTCGTCTCGGTCCGCTCGGGGGCCAAGTTCTCGATGCCAGGCATGATGGACACCGTTCTCAACCTCGGGCTGAACGACGAGTCCGTGGAGGGGCTCGCGAAGCAGACGAGCGACGAGCGTTTCGCCTTCGATTCCTACCGCCGCTTCGTGCAGATGTACGGGCGGATCGTGCTCGGGATCCCCGGAGAGGCGCTCGACGAGCCCCTCGAGCGCGCGAAGGAGGCCGCCGGCGCGACATCGGATGCCGAGCTCCCGGCCGAGACGCTGCGCGCGATCGTCGAGGAACTGAAGGAGGTCGTGGCCTCACAGACCGGAGGACCGTTCCCCCAGGCCCCCGCCGACCAGCTGCGTGGCGCCATCGAGGCCGTCTTCAGCTCCTGGGACGGCGCCCGTGCCGTTGCCTACCGCGTGCGCGAGCGCATCCCACACGACCTCGGGACTGCCGTCAACGTCCAGGCGATGGTGTTCGGCAACCGGGACGACAACTCCGGCACCGGCGTCGGCTTCACCCGCGACCCCGCCACGGGCGCGCAGGGCGCATACGGAGACTTTCTCGTCAACGCCCAGGGCGAGGACGTCGTCGCCGGCATCCGCAACACCGAGCCGCTCGCAGCCCTGAGCGACCACTTCCCAGGGATCTACGCCGAGCTGATGGACATCTTCGCCCGCCTCGAAGCGCACTACCGCGACATGTGCGACACGGAGTTCACGATCGAGCAGGGCAAGCTCTGGATGCTCCAGACCCGCGTCGGGAAGCGGACCGGCCGCGCCGCCCTGCGCATGGCGGTCGACATGGTGGGCGATGAGGTGATCGCGCTGACGCGGGCCGAGGCGGTGCAGCGGATCACCGCCGACCACATCGACCAGGTGCTGCACCCGCAGTTCAAGGACCCGTCGGTGGCGGCGCTCACGAAGGGGCTCGGCGCCTCGCCGGGCGCAGCGGTCGGCGAGGTCGTGTTCTCTGCCGACGACGCAGCGGAGAAGGCGTCCGCCGGGGCGAAGGTGATCCTCGTCCGCAACGAGACGAGCCCCGAGGACGTGCACGGCATGCTCGCGGCGGAGGGCATCCTCACGGCACGGGGCGGCCTCGTGTCGCACGCGGCGGTGGTCGCACGAGGGTGGGGCAAGCCGGCGGTAGTCGGTGCCGAGAAGGTGCGGATCAACGCTGGCGGGCGCACGTTCTCGGTCGGCGGCACGACCGTCCGCGAAGGCGAGGTCATCTCGATCGACGGCTCGACGGGCGCTGTCGTCGTAGGACCCGTGGCGCTGACGGCGGCGGAACCGCCGCCAGAGCTGCAACAGATACTCGGCTGGGCGGACGAGATCCGCGGCGACCACCTCGGGGTGCGCGCCAACGCCGACAACGGTCCGGACGCCGCCAACGCACGGCAGCTCGGGGCCGAGGGGATCGGGTTGTGCCGCACCGAGCACATGTTCCTCGGGGAGGATCGCCTGCCGATCGTGCGACGCATGATCCTCGCCGAGGGCTCAGCCGAGGAGACTGCCGCCCTCGAGGAGCTCCGGCTCGCTCAGAGAGCCGACTTCATCGAGATCCTCGAGGCGATGGACGCGCTCCCGGTGGTGGTGCGGCTGCTCGACCCGCCGCTGCACGAGTTCCTGCCCGATGTCGAGACGCTGCTCGTGAAGGAGGCGCGCGAGGGCCTGACGCCCGAGGAGCAACGGTTGCTCGACGCCGCACTCGCATGGCGCGAGGAGAACCCGATGCTCGGCACGCGGGGCGTGCGGCTCGGCGTGCTCAAGCCGGGTCTTTACGAGATGCAGGTGCGAGCCCTCATGGAGGCCGCACTCGAGCGGGCCCGAGCAGGCGGGCACCCGGTCGTCGAGGTCATGATCCCGCTGACGATCTCGCGCGAGGAGCTCGCGCTCGCCCGGTCCTGGGTGGAGCAGGCCATCGACGAGGTCGGGGCATCGGACGCCGAAGGACGGATCCACGTGGCGATCGGGACGATGATCGAGACGCCACGTGCCGCGCTCGTAGCAGACGAGATCGCGGAGGTGGCCGACTTCTTCTCGTTCGGCACGAACGACCTCACGCAGATGACGTTCGGGTTCAGCCGCGACGACGTCGAGGGCCGGATGATGAACGCGTACCTCGAGAAGGGGCTCCTGCCCGCCAACCCGTTCGAGAACGTCGACCCACGTGGCGTGGGTGAGCTCGTCCGGATGGCCGTCGAGAAGGGCCGGGCAGCCCGCCCGGACCTGAAGTGCGGCGTGTGCGGGGAGCACGGCGGCGATCCGGCATCGATCCAGGTGTTCTACGACGCCGGGGTCGACTACGTGAGCTGCTCGCCCTTCCGGGTGCCCATCGCCCGGCTGGCGGCCGCCCAGTCGGTCCTGGCAAGCAGCTGACCAACCGGCATGGCGCTCCGTTTCGGCGTCTTCCTACCGGTCATCGGCGACCTGGCGGAGCCCGGCCGGCTCGTGGAGACCCGCCACCGCGACGGAAAAGAGCGGGTGCCCGAGCTCTGAGCCGGCGCTGAGCCGGCGCTGAGCCGGGGATCTGCTCACCACGCCTGAGCGACCGGCTCCCCACACCGGCGACGCGGCGCACTCACCACCCCTGCGATACCGTCACCCTGGGATGGCGATACCGGACGAGGACGTGGCAGCCGTGCGCACGGCGACCGACATCGTCGCTCTCATCGGCGAGTACACGCCTCTCAAGAGGTCGGGCACACGCTTCCAGGGCCTGTGCCCGTTCCACTCCGAGAAGACGCCGTCGTTCAGCGTCAACGCCGTCGAGGGTCTCTACTACTGCTTCGGCTGCCAGGTGTCCGGCGACGCCATCACCTTACTTCGGGCGATCGAGGGCTGCAGCTTCGTGGAGGCGGTCGAACGCCTCGCCGCCCGGGCCGGAGTCAAGATCCGCAACGACGCAGGCGACGCCGACCGTGAGGCTCGGGACAAGCGGAACGTTCTCTACGAGGCGATGGAGCAGGCGGTCGCCTTCTACCACGACCGCCTGCTCCACCACACCGACGCCTCGAGAGCCCGTCAGTACCTGCGTTCCCGCGGGCTCGAGAGCGAGACGGTCCGTCGCTTCAAGCTCGGCTGGGCGCCCGAGGGCGGCAACCAGCTCGTGAAGGCAGTGCGCTCCGGTGCCTTAGCGCTGACCGGCGCAGGCCTTGCAGTGCAGGGCCAGTACGGCCTTCGCGACGCCTTCAGGGGCCGGATCATCTTCCCGATCTCCCAACCTGACGGGAAGCCGATCGCGCTCGGCGGCAGGCTCGTCCCCGGCGTCGGTGACGGCAACGGGCCGAAGTACCGCAACTCGACCGAGACGCCGATCTATCAGAAACGTTCCACCCTCTACGCCCTCAACCTCGCCCGCCAGGCGATCGTGCAGACAGGCGAGGTCATCGTTTGCGAGGGCTACACGGACGTGATCGGCTTCTTCCGGGCTGGGTTGCCGCGGGCCGTGGCGACATGCGGGACGGCCCTCACTGAGGACCACTTCAAGCTCCTTGCCCGCTTCGGCCGGCGTATCGTCCTGGCCTTCGACGCCGACGCGGCCGGCCAATCGGCCGCCAGCCGCTTCTACGAGTGGGAGCGGCGCCATGAGATCGAGGTCGCCGTCGCCGACCTGCCGACCGGACAGGACCCCGGCGACCTCGCGTCGTCGGACCCGGACCTGCTCCGGGCGGCCGTCGAGAATGCCAGGAGCTACCTCGAGTTCCGCCTCGAGCGCGTGTTCGCGTCGGCAGATCTGCGGCGCCCCGAAGGACGCGCGCGCGCCGCCGAGTCGGCCATCGGGGTCATCGCCGAGCACCCCCACGAGCTCGTCCGGGACCAGTACCTCGTGGCTCTGGCGGACCGGACGAGGATCGACCTCGAACAGCTGCGCCCGTGGCTGAAGTCGGCCTTGGACCGGGGAGCTCCGGCGCCTCGCGAGCCGGGCGCCCGGCGCCGGGACCGCGCCGGTGGCGGCGGTGAGCGAGCGGGGCGTGAGGTGCTCACGCTCGCGATCCAAGAGCCGGCCGCCATGGCTGGGCGCATCAGCGCCGCCCTCTTCGCCGACCCCTTGCAGAGGGCTGCGTACACAGCCCTTGCATCATCCCCGAGCCTGCACGACGCCATCGAGCGCGCCGACGAGGACGTCGCCCGGCTGCTCGTGGAGCTCGCGAACGTCGACGCGGGCACGAGCCCCGACCAGGCCGTCATCGCACTGGTGCGAGCGCGCGCTCAGGAGGTGGTGGCCGAGCTGCAGGCCGATTCGCGCGCTGCTCAGGCGAGCGGGGACGAAGACCGTGTGCTGACAGCCGCTCGTGACAGCGCGTGGCTCAAGTCCGAGCTCGAGGTGTTCTCCGAGGTCGGAGCCGGCCACCGTCCACCGCCCGCAGTGATCGAAGCGGCGGACCGGTTGCTAGCGTGGTTGATGCACTCAGGGGAGGCCACATGAGCACCACCGCACAACCGTCGAGTCCTCGGGTTCGGGCGGCGGATGAGGCTCCGGAGGACCCGTCAGAGCTGATACGCGTGGCTCGTCACGACTCGGCACGCCTCGACGGCCGCCGACCTCGACTCGCCGCCACGGCCCTCGCGATCTCAGAACACCACTCCGGCGCCGGCGCCGGCACCGATCCGGTTCGTGCCTACCTGCGTGAGATCGGCCGGGTCTCCTTGCTCACGCCCGAGCTCGAGGTGCTGTGCGCGAAGCAGATCGAGTCGGGGCTCGAGTCCCAGGCGATCTACGACTCCTGGGTGGCCGAGGGCACGATCGACAAGGTGGCGATGCACGAGCGGCGCGAGGTCATGCGCGCCATCGAGGACGGGCAGGAAGCAAAGGACCTCCTCATCGAGGCGAACCTGCGGCTCGTGGTCTCGATAGCGAAGCGGTACCGGAACCGTGGGATGGCCTTCCTCGACCTCATCCAGGAGGGCAACCTCGGGCTGATGCGGGCTGTCGAGAAGTTCGACTACCGGCGCGGCTTCAAGTTCTCGACGTATGCCACCTGGTGGATCCGCCAAGCGATCACCCGGGCCGTCGCAGATCAGGCGCGGACGATCCGCATCCCGGTCCACATGGTCGAGACGATCAACAAGGTCATGCGCACCCACCGCCAGCTGGCCCAGGAGCTCGGGCGCGAGCCGACCGTGGAGGAGATCGCGGAGCGCGTCCAGATGCCGCTCGAGCGCGTCCGCGAGCTACAGCGCATCGGACAGGACACGATCTCGATCGACCAGCCGATCGGCGACGAGGAGGACTTCAGCCTGTCGGACCTCATCGAGGACCAGAGCGCCGAGGTGCCGGCCGACGCCGCCACCCGCATGCTGCTCAACGAGGCGGTGAAGCGGGCGCTCGACGAGCTGACCGAGCGCGAGCAGGAGGTGGTGCGGCTGCGTTTCGGGCTCGACGACGGCCGGGTGCGGACCCTCGAAGAGGTCGGGCAGCACTTCGGCGTCACCCGGGAGCGGATCCGCCAGATCGAGATGAAGACGCTTGCGAAGCTGCGCCACCCGATGGTGTCGAGACCGCTCCGGGAGTACGTCGAGGGCGACTGACCCGGTCCGCCGGTCGCCGGATCGTTCCCGGGCGCGGTCGCAGGTGGTCAGTGCTGTCGGCGAGGCTGGGCGGCAGTCAGTGCGGTGGCGGTTGGTGTGGAGCAGTCAGTGAGGCCAGCGGGCCGCTGTGTCGATCGTCGCACTGCCGTTGACGGAGTCACGGTTGCTGCTGCCGTTGCGGCTGCTGCTTCGGCTCGACGAGCTCTTGGCGGACGAGCCCGATCCGCGCACCGCTCCACTGATGGACGACCCGATGATGTCGGCGAGCCGCTCACGGGCCACGGTCCCGATCGGACCCTCCATCACCTCGGCCAACCGCTCGCGGGCGAGGCCCGAGAGAGCCCGCAGCCGCTCGGCGGCGTCGTCTGCGGCCGAGGCGGTGCCTGCGCCCGTCCGGCGGGCCTTGCGCAACTCCGACGCCTTCGACACAGCCCACGCACCCGCGGCGGCACCCAGCACGAAACCAGTCCTGAACTTCACCCACCACTTCTACCCCGCACACGACGTCGGCGCCACTGGGCACGCAGGCCGCGCCTGTTCAACGAGCCGCCGAGGACTGGGTAGGCTGATCCGTCGCCGTGCTGGCGTGGTGCCCGTCATGGCGGTGCAACATCACCTTCCGGGGTAGCTCAATCGGCAGAGCAAGCGGCTGTTAACCGCTAGGTTGAGAGTTCGAGTCTCTCCCCCGGAGCCACCGGAGCCTCGTCCGGCTCGCAGCCTGAGAAGAGTTGGCGGAGAACGGCCCGACTATGGATGGCAGGCCACCCGCGGGGGTACCCTCGCGATCAGTGAGTCGTTCGTGTCACGACGGTTCCGCTGCCTCCGACGTGACCTGGCGGGACCTGGCGCGACTCCTCCTCGCGCCCGCCTGGTTGCTCATCCTGACCGGCCTCTCATTCGAGCGAGGAAATCCCAGGGGTCGCCGCCCGCGACCCGACCGGCCGGCGGGAGAGCCGCCTCGATGGCAAGTCGTAGTCGGCCTCGTCTTCTTCTTCCTCGTGCTCTTCGGTCTGCCGGCGACACTGATGACCGTGTTCTTCCTCCGCGGCACCTGAGGACCCCAGTGTCGGTCCGTCTACATCTCGACGGACACCGACGACGAGGAGCC
>JAJYGW010000356.1 GCA_021790615.1 Actinomycetes bacterium
CTCGTCGAGCCACTTGGAATTGGCCGATCGGGTGTGGATCTGCGTCGGGAGCCGGAAGGTCGAGATGAGCACCAGCTCGTCCGGCCGCAGCGACGACGGGTGGACGTGGCTGCGGATGTACCCGGGGACCGCGTGCTCCGGCCACCCCCACGCCGCGAGCGTCGACGAGTAGAACTCCAGCCTGCCCGAGGGCGTCGGGAAGCCGCGGCGGACCACGGGGTCGCCGCCGACCACGACGCCGACCGCGCGTCTGCCGCCCGGGCCTGCGTCCGGCGCGCCCGTCGGGACGATGTTCGCGGACGGCACGGCCGGCGCCGCGGTGTAGACGCGCCCGAACCCCTCGACTGCCACGTCGACGAGCTCATCGTCGGGCACCGCTTCTTCGTTGCGCGGCCCGACGCCGCGGCTGATCTCGAAGGCGCCGTGCCGGCGCATGTAGTCGAGCGGCGTGAGCCCTTCGGCCGCGGCGGCCGCGGGGAGCCCCGGGACGGAGTGCTCGAACATCCAGCCGTAGTACTCCTCCACCGTCAGCTTGGTCCCCGGCCGGGCCACCGACTCGTGGTAGCGGCGGATGCCGAGCGAGCCGTCCGGGTCGATGCGCCACGAGAGCTCGATCCACAGCTCGTTCTCCTCCCACACCTCCCCGGGGTTGGCCCCGCGGGTGTCGTCGAGCGGCTGGCCGAGCCGGCGCCTGGCTTCGCGCAGGACGGGCTGGCGGAAGCCGATCCACTGCCCGTCGTACTGCTCGTAGGAGTGGGCGTCGTGGCGCTCCGGCGCATGCCCGACCGGCAGCACGTAGTCGGCGAAGAACGCGGTCTCGCTCCAGGTCGGGGAGAGCGCCACGTGGCAGCCGACGAGGGACTCGTCGGTCAGCACCTCGACCCAGGACATGCCGTCCGGATTGGTCCACACCGGGTTGTAGACGCGCGTGAAGTAGACGTCGACCTTCCCCCGCCCGTCCTTCAGGAAGTGCGGCAGGAGGAAGGACAGCTCGTTCTGCGCGAGCGGGTACTCGGCCGGCCAGGTGAGCTCGTTCCAGCCTTGGGGGTGGGGAGGAAGGTGGATCGGTCTCGGCACGAACTTGTTCCAGGCGTTGGGGAAGGTCCCGCCCACCGAGCCCACCGCGCCGAGGAGCGCCGAGATCATGAAGAGGGTGCGGCTCACCTGCCAGCCGCCGAGGTTGCCGGCGGCCGCGGACCGCCAGTTGTGCGCGGCGAACCGGGTGCCCGCCGAGGCGACCACCTCCGCGACCTCACGCAGGGTCGCGGCGTCGATGCCCGACTCGGCCGCGGCGTAGTCGAAGGTGAACGCCTCGTACTCCTCCAGCAACGCCTGCTCGAACGCCTCGAAGGTCACCTCGAGCTCGGGCCGGCAGGCGGTCAGGTACTCCTCCCAGTTCCACCAGCGGCGCACGAAGCCGGCGTCGTACGCCTTCGTCGCGATCAGGTGGCGGCAGATGGCGAGGTTGATCGCGGCTTCGCTGCCGGGCTGGGGTGCCAGCCAGTAGTCGGCGTGGGTGGCCGTGTTGGACATCCGGGTGTCGAGCACGATCACCTTCGCGCCCGCCGCCCGCGCCTCGACGATGCGCTGCGCGTGGGGATTGAAGTAATGACCGGTCTCGAGGTGCGCGCTGATGAGGTAGATGACCTTCGCGTGCGCGTGGTCCGGGCTCGGACGGTCGATCCCCATCCAGAACTGGTAGCCGGTGCGCCCGCCGCTCGAGCAGACGTTCGTGTGGGAGTTGTGGCCGTCGACGCCCCAGCTCGCCAGGACCCGCTCGGTGAACCCGTCCTCCCCGGGCCGCCCGAGGTGGACCATGATCTCGTTGCGGCGATCCTCCTCGATGGCACGGCGGATCCGGCCGGCGAGGTCGTCGAGCGCCTCGTCCCACGTCACCCGCTCCCAGCGCCCCCCGCCCCTCGCCCCCACCCGCCGCAGCGGGTACAGCACCCGGTCGGGGTCGGTCACCTGGTTGATCGTGGCCGGTCCCTTGGCGCAGTTCCGTCCGCGCGAGCCGGGATGCTCGGGATTGCCCTCCAGCTTCCGGATCGAGAGGGTGTCCCTGTCGACGTAGGCGAGCAGCCCGCAGGCGGACTCGCAGTTGAAGCACGTGGTAGGGACCAGCAGGTAGCGGCGCTCCGACCGCTCGGGCCAGGACCGGGAGTCGAGCTCCACCCAGTCGTCCCATCGCTCCAGGGGCGGGAAGGCCGACAGCTGCCCGCCGCTCGGGCCCGGGTAGCGCGTCTTCCGGTCGGGGTCGGTCACCCGGGGAGCGGCGCGGGCCGCCCGGAGCCTGGCCTCCAGCCGGTCGAGGTCCGCCTGGCGGTCCCCGCCGTCCCGGCGGGCCCAGCGCACGACGCGGTCGGGTCTCACGCGAGCGGCACCGCCTGGCCGGCCTGGACGTAGGCGTGCTTATGGGCCGCCACTCCGAGGAGCGCCGCGACCGCGCCGAGGGCCGCCGTCCACGGCGCGCCGACGGCCAGCACCGAGAAGGCGAGGCCGGCCCAGAAGAAGACGGCGAACCGCCCCCGCACCATCTCGGCGACCGCCAGATGGGCGTGCGCGGTCGGGTGCTTCGGCATGGCCTCGCCCGCCACCATGACGAGGTGGAGGGCGGCGGTCGCCGCCAGGAGGTCGGCCAGGGAGGCTCCTGGCGTCCCCGTCGCGATGCCCGCCAGGAGCGAGGTTGCGGCCCCGAGCATCAGGGCCTGCACCAGAAGGTGCGGAGCGAGCAGCTGGCTCTGCCAGAGGTCACGTCCGCGCGCCTGGGCGAAGAGGTAGGCGGTGTACCCGGCGGTGAGCACGGCGAGGGGCAGGCCGAACCCTGCCACCACCTCCTCCGCCTTCACCGATCCGGCCGCCGAGGCCCCCATCGCGGCGACCAGGGCGGCGCCGTAGGCCGTGATGATGACACCGCCCCGCACGAGCCAGCTCCGCCACTGCGGGCGGACGAACAGCATCCAGAAGCGAAGAGGGTGCTTCAGGTCCCAGACCAAGAGACCGCCGGTCACGGCCAGCGCCACCAGCGCGACCGCCGGCGCCGTCCAGCGGAAGAGCGTGCTCGACCACGCCAGCCGTCCGGCCAGCACCAGCACCAGCGGAGCGAGGTAGGCGCCGGCGGCGATGCCCTTGGTCCAGGTGTAGAGGCTCACCCGCCAGCCCCACGGCGCCTCGTGGGGCACGTCGTAGGAGGCGATCGCCGCGGCTTGGGAGTTGTGCCGGTGCGGGTGGCCGGCCGCCACCTTGCCCGGAGCCGCCCTCCCCTGCCCGGCCCAGGCATAGATCCCCCCGCGTGGCCGGGCGGCGGCCAACGGGTCCAACGTGGCGTGGTCGGCGCCCCGGTAGAAGACGCCCGGACGGGTCTCCTTCTCGGGGCGGCGCACGGCCACCGGCGATCGGTGCACCAGGTGGGCGACCTTGGAAGCCGGGTCGGCGAGGTCCCCGACCACGATGGCGCCCACCGGGCAGACCACCGCGCAGGCGGGCTCCAGGCCGAGGTCGAGGCGGTGCGCGCAGAAGTTGCACTTCTCGGCCGAGTGGTCTTCCGGGTTGATGAAGATGGCGTCGTAGGGGCAGGCGGCCATGCAGGCCTTGCACCCGATGCACACGCGTTTGTCGAAGTCCACGATGCCGTCGGGGCGGCGGTACATCGCGCCGGTCGGGCACGCCTCGACGCAGGGGGCCTCCTCGCACTGGTTGCACCGCGTGACCTGAAAGGCCCGCCGGGCAGCGGGGAACAGGCCGATCTCCACCGACTTCACGTACGTGCGCGTGACGCCGACCGGCACCTCGTTCTCCGACTTGCAGGCGACGGTGCACGCGTGGCACCCGATGCAACGGGTCTGGTCCAGGACCTTGACCCAGCGCGGTCGCAAGGCGACGTCTGCCATCGGCACACCGTACGGAAAACGTTTGCTCCGTGTCTAAGGAATATGTTGTATCGTTTCCATTCTGATTGCTCATGAATTGCTGAGCACACACAGCTCCGTCACGGTGGAGCAGCTGCGTGCGTTCGCGTCCGTCGCCGAGCACCAGCACGTCACCCGCGCTGCCGCCGAGCTGGGCCTCACCCAGCCGGCGGTGAGCCACCAGCTGAAGGCGCTCGAACGCGTCCTCGGACTGGCCGTGCTCGAGCGCGTGGGACGGGGCGTGCGCCTCACCGCGGACGGCCGCGCCCTGCTCCCTGCGGCGTCTGCGGCGCTGGCCGCCCTCCGGTCCCTCCGAGAGACGGCAGCCGCGCGCACCGGTCTGCTCGCGGGCGAGCTCAACGTGGCGGCCAGCAACACCATCGGCATCTACCGGGTGCCGGCGTGGTCGGCCGGCTTCCTCGAGCGCCACCCCGCGCTGGGGTTGCGAGTCCGGACGGTCAACACCCACGACGCGATCGTTCTCCTGCGCGAGGCCGTGGTGGACTGCGCGCTGGTCGAAGGTCCCGAGACACGCGACGGGCTCGAGGAGCTGGCGGTGGAGACCGACGAGCTGGTGGTGGCGGCCGCCGCCGATCACCCGCTCGCGCAGCAGCGCGCGGTGGGCCCGTCCGACCTCGCCGCGCACCGCTACCTCGCACGTGAGCGCGGCTCCGGCACCGAGGCATTGGCCGCCGAGCTGCTCGGCCCGGCGTACCGCGCAGGGCCGGTGCTGGAGCTGGGACAGGTCGACGCGGTGAGGACGGCCGTCCTGGCCGGCCTGGGCTACGCCGTGCTCCCCCTGGCGGCGATCGGCGACGACCTGGTGGCCGGGCGGCTGCGCCGGTTGGCCACCGGACGACCCGCGCTCGCACGCACGCTCACCGCCCTGCGGAGGCGCTCGCCTCCCGCGCCTGCCCTCGACGCCTTCTGGTCACACCTCGGGGCGTTGGCGTCGGCGTCGGCGTCGGCGTCGGGCGGGGAGGCGGGGGCGCCGGGCGGGGAGGGCCCGGAGGGGCCGGGGCGGGCGTCGGGGGCGCCGGGCGTGGAGGCGGGGGCGCCGGGCGGGGAGGCGGCCGGCACTGCGGCGCCGCGGTGACGCGCGCGGGGGCGCGACGTTGGCGCAGGGCGACGTCCGCGCTTTCCCGGCTCGAGTCCGTGTGGGAGATTGACCCGGTGCGAGACCCAGGAACGGAATGCGGAGGCGTTCGAGGCCGTCGTGTCATTCGAGACGACGGCGACGTTCGAGGCTGTGGAGGCGTACGTGTCGTTCGTGCCCACGGAGCCCGGTAGCGATGGCCCTCCGGACGAGGCCGCTCGGCAGGACGGGCGTCGCGGTCACCGAGCTCGGCTACGGAGCCATGGAGCTGCGCGGCCAGCCGCGGGGGCCGGCCGTACGCGACGAGGACGCGAACAGGATCCTCAATGCGGTGCTCGACGGCGGCATCAACATCATCGACACGTCGATCGACTACGGGCGCAGCGAGGAGCTGATCGGGCGGTACCTGTCAGACCGCCGGGACGAGTACTTCCTGGCCTCGAAGTGCGGCTGCCCGCTGTCTTCGCCGCCCGGCGGCCCCGTGCCCGCCCCGCACGACTTCGGCGCCGGGAACGTCCGCGCCGGGGTCGAGCAGAGCCTGCGCCGGCTGCGCACCGATCGGCTCGACCTGGTGCAGGTGCACATGTCGCCCAGCCGAGCCCAGCTCGAGGCGGACGACACCATCAGCACCCTGCGCGACCTCCAAGACGAAGGCAAGGTGCGGTTCATCGGGATGTCGGGCACTCTTCCGAACCTGCCGGACCACCTTTCCATGGGTGTCTTCGACGTGTTCCAGGTCCCGTACTCGGTGGTCCAGCGCGACCACGAAGACCTGATCAGCCGGGCGGCCGAGCAAGGTGCCGGCGTCCTCGTACGCGGCGGAGCGGCCCGCGGGGCGCCGGGTGAGGACAAGGGCTGGGAAAGAGGCCCGCTCGGCATGGCCGAAGGTGTCGCCAGAGCCCGGTGGGATTCGGCCGCGGGGGACGAGCTCCTCGACGGCATGAGCCCAATGGAGTTCGTCATCCGGTTCACGCTCAGCCATCCGAAGATGTCCACCACGATCGTCGGCACCGCCAACCCCGACCACCTGGCGTCGAACCTGGCCGTCGCGAGCAAGGGGCCGTTGCCCTCCGAGGTCTACGAGCGGGCGAAGGAGCGCTTCCCCGGCCCGGGAGACGGCGTCGGCGCGTGACGCGGCGACGCGGCGCTCGGCGACGCAGCGCTCGGCGACGCAGCGACGAGCGAGGAGCGTGATGTGAAGTACACCAAGCTGGGCCGGACCGGGCTCGATGTGTCGCGCATCTGCCTCGGCTGCATGAGCTACGGGGACGCCTCTCGCGGCGGCCACCAATGGGTCCTCGACGAGGAAGAGAGCCGGCCATTCGTGAGAAGGGCGCTCGAAGCGGGCGTCAACTTCTTCGACACCGCGAACGTGTACTCCGCCGGGTCGAGCGAGGAGTTCCTGGGCCGGGCTGTGCGCGACTTCGCCAACCGTGACGAGGTCGTCATCGCCACGAAGGTGTGCGGCCGGATGCGGGAGGGCCCCAACGGGTCCGGACTGTCGCGCAAGGCGATCCTGGCCGAAGTGGACCACAGTCTCGAGCGGCTCGGGACCGACTACATCGACCTGTACCAGATCCACCGCCTCGACCACCGAACGCCGATCGAAGAGACGCTCGAGGCGCTCGACGACGTCGTGAAGGCGGGCAAGGTGCGCTACGTCGGCGCCTCGTCGATGTACGCGTGGCAGTTCTCCAAGGCCCTCTACACCGCAGAGGCTCATGGGTGGAGCCGGTTCGTCAGCATGCAGAACCACTACAACCTGCTGAACCGGGAGGAGGAGCGCGAGATGCTGCCCCTCTGCGTCGATCAAGGCGTCGGCGTCATCCCTTGGAGCCCCCTCGCGCGGGGCCGGCTCACGCGCGACTGGGGAGAGACGACCAACCGCTCGGAGAAGGACGCCTTCGGATCCACGCTCTACGAAGACTCCGACCGGACCGTCGTGGAGCGGGTGGCGGAGGTGGCCGCCGAACGGGCGGTCCCGCGGGCACAGGTGGCGCTGGCGTGGCTGCTGTCGAACCGGGCCGTGACCGCCCCCATCGTCGGCGCCACGAAGCTCGGCCACCTCGAGGACGCGCTGGCCGCGGTGGACCTCGAGCTGAGCGACGAGGAGCTCGACCGGCTCGAAGAGCCTTACCACCCGCACGAGGTCGCCGGCTTCGACGGACCGGCCGGGCGCGGCGAGCGGCGACGGGGCTGACGCGCGGTCAGCTCTCTCGCAGGCAGACCCTCGCGAGCCCGGCTCGCTCGCTATTCGATCGAGATCTCGTTCTCCTTGCAGGTGACGAACTCGAGAAGGGCCGGCCGGCCGGCCTCGGTCGCCTCGATTCCCCGTCTCAACGCGTCGGCGATCCCGGCGGGGTCGGTGACCCGCTCGCCGTAGCAACCGAACGACCTGGCCATGTCGGCGTAGTGACCGGTGATGTCCGTCGCCCCGTACTTCGCCTGGGAGACCGGCATGATCGGGATCTCGATCGCCATCGCGAAGTTGTTGAGCAGGACCGAGAGGATCGGGATCCGCTCCCGCGCCGCCGTCTCGAGGTCCATCCCGGTGAACCCGATGGCCGCGTCGCCCCACACGTTGACGCAGAGATGGTCCGGCTTGGCGAGCTTGGCGCCCATCGCCAGGCCGAGCCCGTACCCGAGCTGCGTCGTCTTCCCCCATCCGATGTAGCTGAGCGGCGCCGTCGCCGTCCAGAACGGGGTCATCTGGTCGCGCGGGCTGCCGGCATCGTGGGTGACGATCGTCGTTCG
>JAJYGW010000293.1 GCA_021790615.1 Actinomycetes bacterium
AGCCTCATCTACCGACTCCGCGGTGATGCGCGCAGCCGTATCAACAGTGCCTACATGACCTGTTACTTCCTCGGCGGGAGCGCCGGCTCGGCCGCCGCGGGCGCCGCCTACCAGCTGGGAGGTTGGGGTGGCGTGTCCCTCCTCGGGGGTGCCCTCGGGCTCGCGATGGTCCTGCTGGCGTTCGGGAAGGGGCGGGCCTACGAACGGGAGGTGGCGCTGGCACGCGCCGCTCCCGGTCAGGCGTAGGCGGGTCCGGCAGCTGGCGCCCTACGCCTCTCCGGGCGCTCTCCGTCCGGGACGAGGGCCGTTCGCTCCTGCGGTCGCCTGGGGTGCGAGCGGCTCGGTGACCGGGGTCCGTGCGGGCTTCCGGCGGATCTTGCGGCCCAGCCAGGCGATCGGGTCGAAGTAGCCGTCCACGACCCGCTCCTTCAGGGGGATGATCGAGTTGTCCGTGATCTTGATCCCGACCGGGCAGACCTCGGTGCAGCACTTCGTGATGTTGCAGTACGCGAGGCCGAGGTGATGTCGCAGGAGGGGCCGTCGGTCCAGCGTGTCGAGCGGGTGCATCTCGAGTGCAGCGGCACGCACGAAGAACCGCGGCCCGGCGAAGTGCGCCTTGTTGCCTTCGTGGTCACGGATGACGTGGCAGACGTCCTGGCAGAGGAAGCACTCGATGCACTTGTGGAACTCCTGGACCCGGTCGATGTCGACCTGCGCGATCCGGTGCGTCCCGTCTGCCTCCCTCGGCCGCGGGGCGAGCGGAGGGATCTGGCGCGCGACGACGTAGTTGAACGAGACGTCCGAGACCAGGTCCTTCAGTATCGGGAAGGTCTTCATCGGCGCGATCGTGACCGCTTCGCCCGGCGGCAGAGTGCTCATCCGGGTCATGCACATCAGCCGTGGGCGCCCGTTGACCTCGGCGCTGCACGAGCCGCACTTGCCGGCCTTGCAGTTCCAACGGACGGCGAGGTCCGGAGCCTGCGTGGCCTGGACCCGGTGCACGACGTCGAGGACGACCTCGCCCTCGCTCGCCTCGACCTCGTAGTCGACGAAGCAGCCACCGGTGGCGTCGCCACGCCACAGGCGCATCGTGACGAGGGGCGTCTGGGTCGGCGTCTCGGTGAGCTTCTCTGCGGTCACGGTCATGAGACGGTCGCCTCCTCGAACAGCTCGGCCAGCTCGGGGGGCATCTCAGGGAGCGGCTCGGCGTGCACCGAGACGGTGCCGTCCTCCTCCAAGCGGGTGATGTGGTTGTGCTTGCCGAAGTACTCCGGGTCCGGTTTCGGGTAGTCGTCGCGGGTGTGGCCGCCACGGCTCTCGCGCCGCTCGAGCGCCGAGAGCGTGATGCAGGTCGAGACTGCCACCATGGCCCGGAGGTCGATGGCGAGGTGCCAGCCCGGGTTGAACTGGCGGTTGCCCTCGGCGTAGAGGCCGGGGACCCGGGCGGCGAGCCCGACCAGGCGGTCACGAGCCTCGGCGAGCTCGGACTCGGTGCGGATGATGCCGACCAGGTCCTGCATCGTCTGCTGGAGCTCGCGGTGGAGCTCGTAGGGGCTCTCCCCCTGCTCGTTGGCGAAGGGCTGGAGCGCGTCGGCGCAGATCCGAGCCACCTGGGCCTCGTCGAGGGGTCCGAGTCCGCCCGCGCTGCGTGCGAACTCGGCGGCGGCGGCGCCGGCTCGCCGACCGAACACGAGCAGGTCACCGAGCGAGTTGCCACCCAGCCGGTTCGACCCGTGCATCCCGCCAGCCACCTCGCCAGCGGCGTAGAGGCCGGGGACGGTCGCCGCGCAGGTGTCGGGCTCGACCCGGACCCCCCCCATCATGTAGTGGCAGGTGGGGCCCACCTCCATGGGCTCCTTGGTGATGTCGACGTCGGCGAGCTCGAGGAACTGCTCGTACATCGAGGGGAGGCGTCGCTCGATGTACTCGGCGCTCCGGCGAGACGCGATGTCGAGGAAGACGCCACCGTGGGGGCTCCCGCGCCCCGCTTTGACCTCGGCGTTGATGGCGCGGGCGACCTCGTCGCGGGGGAGCAGCTCGGGTGGTCGGCGGTTGCGCTTGTCGTCGTACCAGCGATCGGCTTCCGCCTCGTTGTCGGCGGTCTCGGCGGCGAAGAAGGGTGGGATGTAGTCGAACATGAAGCGGCGCCCCTCGCTGTTGCGCAGGACCCCCCCGTCACCGCGGACGCCCTCGGTCACGAGGATCCCCCGGGCGGACGGCGGCCAGATCATGCCGGTCGGGTGGAACTGGACGAACTCCATGTCCAGCATGTCGGCACCCGCCCAGAGGGCGAGCGCGTGGCCGTCACCCGTGTACTCCCAGCTCGCTGAGGTGAAGCGAAACGCCTTGCCGATCCCGCCCGTCGCGAGCACCGTCGCCTTGGCCCGGAAGACCACGAAGCGCCCGGTCTCGCGCCAGTACGCGATGGCGCCGGTGACCCGACCGCCCTCGACCAGGAGCCGGAGCACGGTGCACTCCATGAAGACCTCGAGGTCGTCGAGGTAGATCGCCTTGTACTGCAGCGTGCGGATCATCTCGAGGCCGGTGCGGTCGCCGACGTGTGCCAGCCGGGCATAGCGATGCCCGCCGAAGTCACGCTGGAGGATCCGGCCGTCGGGGGTCCGGTCGAAGGCGGCGCCCCACTCCTCGAGCTCGAAGACGCGATCGGGCGCCTCTTGCGCGTGCAGCTGGGCCATGCGCCAGTTGTTCAGCATCTTCCCGCCGCGCATCGTGTCCCGGAAGTGGATCTTCCAGTTGTCCTCGGCCCAGACGTTGCCCATCGCGGCGGCGATGCCCCCCTCGGCCATGACGGTGTGGGCCTTGCCGAGGAGCGACTTGCACACGACGCCGGTCCGGGCGCCGAGCGAGGCGGACTCGATCGCCGCACGCAGTCCCGCTCCACCCGCGCCGATCACCAGGACGTCGAGCTCTTTCACGTCGTAGTCGGCCATCAGAACAGCTTCGGGTCGTGGATGGCGCCGGAGGCGACGAGGCGGACGTAGACGTCGGTGAACGCGACCCAGAAGAGGCTCATCCACGCGAAGAGCATGTGCCGCCGGTTGAGCGGGGTCAGGCGCTTCCAGATCGCGTAGCGGATGGGGTGGCTCGAGAAGCTGTTGACCTGGCCTCCGCAGAGATGTCGACACGAGTGGCAGGAGAGCGAGTACAGCCAGAGCAGGACGGCGTTGACCACGAAGATCAACGTACCGACCCCCACGCCGATCCCCCCGTCGCCGGGGAAGCGGAACGCCTCGACGGCGTCGTACGTGAGGATCACGTTGAAGATCACCCCGAAGTAGAAGAAGTAGCGGTGGACGTTCTGGAAGATGAGGGGGAAGCGTGACTCGCCGGAGTAGCGAGGCCGGGCATCCGCGACGGCGCACGCCGGTGGCGCCCACAAGAACGAGCGGTAGTAGGAGCGGCGGTAGTAGTAACAGGTGAGGCGGAAGCCGAGGGGGAAGATCAGGATGAGGATCGCGGGGGAGATCTGCCACCAGCTCCCGATGACCGGTCCGAACTTCACCTGGCAGTTCGCGGTGATGCAGGGCGAGTAGAAGGGGGACAGGTAGTCCCGGTGCATCGCCGCTCCCACGTAGTAGTCGCGGTTCTGGAACGCCGCCCAGGTCGAGTAGCCGACGAAGGCCAGGAGCGCAGAGACCGTGAGGACGGGCGCCACCCACCACCGATCCCGGCGGAGCGTCGCCGCCTTTGGTCCACCCCGAACCCCGCCGAGGTGGACGGGGATCGGGCTGGGCGCCACCGCTGGCGCCCGCTGCTCGAGCGTGCTCACACCAACCTCCGTTCTCGTCCCCAGCGCCGCCGGCTGGGTCCGTCTCGCCGGCCCGGCGACCGTTCCCCATCTTCTCACTGTCCGAGTCCGATCGGACAACTCCGGCCTCGGGTGCAGCGCCGTTGTCGCCCCCCGAACGTAGGGTGGATTCGTGGGAACCACGGTGCAGCCCTCGAACAGCCCGACCGAGCCCCCGAGCCTGGCCACCCTCGGTGCCCTACGGGAGGCCGGTTACGCGAGCCGCTCGGTGAAGGCGGAGGTGGCGGCGAACCTCGCGCGACGCATCGCCGCTGGTCAGCCGCTCGTGGAGGGCGTCCTCGGCTACGAGGACGACGTGCTGCCCCAGCTCGAGAACGCGCTCTTGGCGGGCCACGACGTGATCCTGCTGGGAGAGCGGGGTCAGGCCAAGACGCGGCTCCTGCGTTCCCTGGTCGCGCTGCTCGACGAGTGGATCCCGGTCATCGAGGGGAGCGAGCTGCACGACGATCCCCTCGCGCCGGTCTCGGCCTACGCGCGGGAGCTGGTCGCCGAGCGCGGGGACGAGACCCCGATCGCCTGGCTGCACCGGGACCGGCGCTACGGCGAGAAGCTGGCGACCCCCGACACGTCCGTGGCCGACCTGATCGGCGAGGTCGACCCGATCAAGGTCGCCGAGGGACGCTACCTCGCTGACGAGCGGACGTTGCACTACGGCCTCGTGCCCCGGACCAACCGCGGCATCTTCGCGGTGAACGAGCTCCCCGACTTGGCGGAGCGCATCCAGGTCAGCCTGCTCAACGTGCTCGAGGAGCGAGACGTCCAAGTGCGGGGCTACTCCGTCCGGCTCCCGCTCGACCTGCTGTTCGTGGCGAGCGCGAACCCCGAGGACTACACCAATCGCGGCAGGATCATCACGCCGCTCAAGGACCGCTTCGGCGCGCAGATCCGCACCCACTACCCCCGGACCCAGGACGTCGAGCGGGCGGTGATCGCGCAAGAGGCGCGGCCCACCTCGCACGCCGGGGTCGAGGTCTTCGTGCCGGGTTACATGACCGAGGTGGTCGCCGGGATCTCCCAGGCTGCGCGGCGTGCTCCCAAGGTGAACCAACATTCCGGCGTCTCGGTTCGGGTGAGCGTGGCCAACTACGAGACGCTCGTGGTGAATGCCGTGCGACGGGCGCTCGTGCTCGGCGAACCCGAGGCGGTGCCGCGGGTGAGCGACCTCGCTGCGCTCGCACCCTCGACCCTCGGCAAGCTCGAGGTGGAGGTCCTCGAGGACGGCCGCGAGCAGGAGCTCTTCGAACAGCTCGTGGCGCACGCCCTGCTCGCGGTCTTCCGGGCCCGGGTGCCGCTCGACGCCGCCCGGCCGGTGCTGGCCGCGTTCGAGGCTGGCGCCGTCGTCGAGATCGGTGATCGGATCCCGGCCGCCGACTACCTCGCGATGGTCGCGGGTGTCGACGGGCTCGGGGCCCTCGCTGGCCGTGTCGCGGAGCGTGAGACGCCCGGCGCGCTCGCGAGCGCGGTCGAGCTCGTCCTCGAGGGCCTGCACCTCGCGAAGCGGCTGAACAAGGACCAGGTCGGCGCGGGCGCGACCTACCGGGGCCGTGGCTGAGGAGCGGGCCTCGGCGCGAGGCCGTGCCCGTGCCCGTGGCTGAGGGCGCGGCCGTGCCGCCCGGCGGGCCCTGGCGGTACTCCCGCTGGGACGGCACGCAGGTGCCCCGCGGTCTCGACGCCGCCGAGGTGCTCGACCGAATCGCCGACGACCTGCTCTACCACGGCGACCTGCATGCCGCCCTCCGTCGCCTGCTCCAGGACGGCTACCGGCGCGACGGGCGGGAGGTGATGGGGCTTCGCGAGATGCTCGAACGGCTGCGCCGCCAGCGCCAGGAGCGCCTCGAGGCGGGGGACGTCTCCGGCGTGCGCGACGAGATCGCTCACGAGCTCGCCCGCATCACCGACCTCGAGCGCGAGGCGCTCGACCGGGCAGAGGAGGCGGCACGCCCCGCTGCCACGCCGGAAGTGGGCGAGGGACGGGTCGAGCGCGAGGACCTGCGCGCCGGTAGCGGCCCAGCGGAGGGGGGAGCGCAGGGCGGGCGGGAGGGGGAGCCTCGGCCGACCCCGGTGCCGCCGGAGGTGCTCGCCGAGCGGCGGATGACCATCGACTTCCTCCCCGACGACATCGCCGGCCGACTCCGAGCGCTCTCGGCCTACGAGTTCACCTCGGAGGCTGCCGCCGAGCGCTTTGCCGACCTGGTCGAGCGCCTCCGCTCCCAGTTGCTCGCCGCGACTGCGGGTGAGCTCGCGTCGGCGTTGCGCAACCAGACCCCTGAGGACGTCGAGGAGCTCCGCGCCCTGCTCGACGGGCTCAACCACCTGCTCGAGTCCCATGCGCGAGGTGACGACACGACGGACGAGTTCCGCCGGTTCATGGAACGCTTCGGGCCGCACTTCCCCGGACAGCCCGGAGATGTCGAGGAGCTCCTCTCCCAGCTGGCCGCTCAGGCGGCTGGCATGGCGGCGCTGCTGAACTCGCTCGACGAGGCGGACCGTCGAGAGCTCGAGGCTCTGGCTGGGGAACTCTTCGGCGACTTCGACCTCTCCTGGCAGCTGGAGCGTCTCCGGCAGAACCTGCGCTCCAGCCGGCCCCAGGCCGGGTGGGACCGCCGGTACGGCCTCTCCGGAGCAGACCCGCTCGGGCTCGGCCAGGCTGTTCCCCTCTTCCAGGAGCTCGCAGAGCTCGACAACCTCGAGCAGCTCCTCCGACAGGCAGCGAGCCCCCAGGCGCTCGGCGAGGTCGATCTCGACCGCGTCGCCGAGCTCCTCGGACCAGACGCCGCTGCTGCCCTCGGTGAGCTCCGCTCGCTCGCAGATCGCCTGGCCGAGGCCGGCCTGACCGAGGTCCGGGAGGGCCGCTACGAGCTGACGCCGGCCGGGGTGCGCGCGCTCGGCGCACGAGCGCTCGACGAGCTCTTCAGCCACCTGACCCGGGACCGGCTCGGCGGCCACGCTGCTCGCACCATCGGAGTCGGGCGTGAGCGTGCCGAGGAGACGAAGCCGTACGAGTTCGGTGACCCGTTCCAGCTCGACATCGGTGCCACCGTGGCGAACGCCGTCCGGCGCAGCGGGGCCGGGGTCCCGGTCCGGCTGCAGCCGGACGACTTCGAGGTGGAACGGACGGAGCAGCTGGTGCGGGCGGCGACGGTCGTCCTCGTGGACCTCTCCCTCTCGATGCCGATGCGGGACAGCTTCCTCGCTGCGAAGAAGGTCGCCATGGCGCTGCACGCGCTCATCAGCTCCCGCTTCCCTCGGGACTTCCTCGGCTTGGTCGGGTTCTCCGAACTGGCGAGGGAGCTCGCGCCGAGGGATCTCCCCGAGGTCTCGTGGGACTTCGTCTACGGGACCAACATCCAGCACGCGCTCGCTCTGGCTCGGAGGATGCTGGCGCACCAGCACGGGACGAAGCAGGTGATCCTCATCACCGACGGGGAGCCAACAGCGCACATCCAAGAGGATGGAGAGGTCTTCTTCTGCTATCCGTCGGCTCCCGAGACGCTCGAGGCCACCATGGCGGAGGTGATCCGGGCCACGCGCGAGGGCATTCGCATCAACACCTTCCTGCTGGACTCCTCCGTTTACCTGCGGGGCTTCGTCGAGCAGGTCACCCGCGTCAACCGAGGGCGGGCGTTCTACACGACCCCGGAGACCCTCGGCGACTACGTGCTCGTCGACTTCGTCGAGGGCAGGCGGAACACCCGACGCCGCTGAGCCGACACGACTCCGAAGGGCGGCTCAGCCGTGGGTCTTGCGGTGTCACCCGTGAGGCGGCAGAATGACAGTGCTGTAACTACAGGGCTGCGAGCCGCCGGAGGGAGAGACGCCGATGGAGTGGAACCCAGGCTTCCTGCGCAGCGCGGAGGAGCGCCCGTGGCTGCAGCGGGCCAACT
>JAJYGW010000407.1 GCA_021790615.1 Actinomycetes bacterium
GTTGAAGGGAGCGACGGCCGCTCCCATGTCGCGCATGTACTGGAGACGTGCCTTCAGGGCGTATCGGGCCGGAAAGAGCCCCTCCGGCAGCTGCGAGAAGACCAGGCCGTGGTAGCTCGGGTCCGGCTCCGTGAAGTTGGGGAACCGACCGGACGACTCGTAGTCGAAGACCCCGCCGTCGACGATCACGCCCCCGATGGAGGTGCCGTGCCCGCCGATGAACTTCGTGGCCGAGTGCAGCACGATGTCGGTTCCGTGCCGGAGCGGCTGGGCCAGGTAGGGGGTGGCCAGGGTGTTGTCGACCACCAGGGGGATGCCGTGGTCGTGGGCGACGGCCGAGACGCCCTCGAAGTCGAGGACGTCGCCCTTCGGGTTGCCGATGGTCTCCGCGAAGAAGGCTTTGGTCTCGAGCCGGACGGCCGCACGCCACAGGTCGAGGTCGTCGGGGTCCTCCACGAAGGTGACGTCGACGCCCAGCTTCGGGAAGGTGTGGTGGAGGAGGTTGTACGTGCCGCCGTACAGGGAGGCGGACGCGACGATGTGCCCACCGTTCTCTGCGAGGTTGAGCAGCGCGAGCGTCTCGGCCGCCTGACCGCTCGCGGTGGCCAGGGCGGCCACGCCTCCCTCGAGGGACGCCATGCGCTCTTCGAAGACGGCCTGGGTCGGGTTCATGATCCGCGTGTAGATGTTGCCGAGCTCTTCGAGCCCGAAGAGGGCCGCCGCGTGCGCCGTGTCACGGAACGCGTAGCTCGTCGTCTGGTAGATGGGCACTGCCCGGGCGCCGGTCGTCGGATCCGGCACGGCCCCGGCATGGACTTGACGAGTCTCGAAGCCCCAGTCGGTCATGGTCGCGTCCTCCTCTGTCATGGGTGCAGGTTGCGCCCCGGTCGGGTGCACGCAGCGAGCCCGAAGTGTCCCGCAGCGAGCCCGAAGTGTCTCGCAGTGCCCCGCAGTGTAACGGAGAATCCTGACTCAATAAGTCGACATTCGCTGCGAGGTGGGCCCGCGGCAATGCAAGGCACACCGCAGTACGGCGGTGACGAAGAAGACAGGTCCGGACCGCCGCCAGGATGCCGAACGTCAGCTCGGAGGATCGAGGTCCCGGGGCCGGCGTCGATCCTCGTGACGGACGGTCGGGGTCTTGTCGCCGGCCGACCAGTTGTGCCCGAACGGGTCGCGGAAGCCTCCCTGACGGTGCGCTCCCCAGGGTGCCCTGTGCTCCTCGACGCGGGAACCCAACGTTGCCCCTGCCAGGAGTGCCCGTTCGAGCACCGCCTCGGGATCGTCCACGAAGAGCTCGATCCGCGCGCTCGTCACACCAGCATCGGCGGCGCTGTTCTCTTCGCGGTTGTCCGGATTGGCCTCGTGCAGGAAGAAGGGCGCGCCGGCGATCTCGAGCCCGACGACGCTGCCGAGGCCCCAGAGCTCCTCGGCACCGAGCGCTCGCCGATACCAGTGCTTGGCGCGGGGCGCGTCCGGGACGATGAGCATCACCGAGATCACGACGTTTTCCAACGGGGCGCCTTCTTTCGTCGCCGAGACCGGACTGCGAAGAGACCCCGTCCGCGCCACCGTCCGGCGGTGGTGTCCGCGACGCTATCTCGCTTCCCGCGTCGCGTCTCGGACCGGGAGAAGGCGGAGGCGGGCCGGCGCACGGACTTCGTGCCGACCCGGCTGCCGGCGTCCGGAGCACGACGGCAGCTGATGACCGGCCGCGGGTACCGTCTTTCCGAAGAGTTCACCGACAGCGACGGAGAAGGACCGAGGACATGATCGTGTGCGTTCCCGTTGACGGCGGCGGGGCCGTCGATCCGCGATGGGGCAGAGCGGCGCGTGTGGCGCTCGCGAGCGTCGTGGACGACGCGATCGCCAGCTGGGAGGAGCTCGACGTCGGGTGGGATGCACTTCACGACGCGGGGAGCGAACCCGGGCACCACGCGAGGGTGGCGCGGTTCCTCCGCGACCACCACGTGGACGTGGTGGTCGCGGACCACATGGGCGGCGGCATGCGCCAGATGCTCGACACGATGCACGTCAGCGTCCACCTGGGCGCCGCAGGCGACGCACGGGGCGCAGTGCTCGACGCGGTGCGCAGCTGACGCGTCGGGCGTCAGGGGGCATCAGTGTGCGTTGACGGGCGTCGGGCGTCGGCGTGCGTCAGCGTGCGTCAGCGTGCGTGGACCGAGGCGGCCGACGCGGCCCGCTCGAGGAGCGGCGGGCAGCGCAGCTGCTCGGCGATCGCCCTCGCCTCCGCCAGCGCCTCGTCGACGCCGCCCTCGCCGGCACGCGCCAGCACCTCGGCAAGGTCGATGAGCCCGTGGGCAAGGTGGTAGGGGTTCCCGACCTCGCGCAACGTGCCGACGGCATCGTGCACGGCAGGCACCGCCGAGGTGGCTGCGGGTTCACCATCGGCCGCGAGGAGAGCAGCCACGAGCTTCCGCAGAGCACGCAGGATCGGCGGGAGGTGGCCGACGGGGTACGAATCGAGCATCGAGAGAAGCTGGCGGGCCGTGTCGGTGTCGCCGAGCGTCCGCGCGGCGCGGGCGGCCACCGGCCACGCCCAGCGCTCGCTCTCGTGCCTGATGGTCAGCTCGTCCCGGTGCGTAAGAACCTCGGTTGATCGGGTCAGCGCCTCTCGCTCGTCGCCTGCCGCTGCGGCGGCGAGCGCCCGCACCAGCCCAAGCCCGGCCAGCGCCTGGATGTCGTCCCCCACTGTGACGCTCGACAGTGCGAGGACCGCCGACGCCGCCCCGTCGGCATCGCCGCGCAGCCCTGCAACGACACCCGCGCAGCGCTGGAGAGCCGGATGGGCGAGAGAGCCTCCCTCGCCGAATGACGAGAGCACGGCGAGCGCCTCGTCCCACTCGCCAACCTCGACGAGCGCGATGCTGAGATTGCCCAGCGCGTACGCGAGCAAATCGGACGTCCCGGTCCTGCTCGCGTGGGTCGCCGCCGATCGCGCCGCCTCGGCAGCACCGCGGGGGTCGACGGGCGCGAGGCAGTCGGAGAGGTTCAGCTGCGCAAGGGCGAGGACGCCGAGGTCGCCCGCCCGCTCGGCGAGACGCACCGCCGTCTGGTAAGCGCTCTCCGCCTCGATCACGCGGTTCGTCCAGCTGGCTGCGTGGCCCTTGGCGATGAAGAGGCGGGCCTGAGAGCCGAGGCCGGTGTCGAGCGCCTGCGCCAGCGCGAGCGCCTCTGTCGTGAGCCGCTGCGCCTCGGCCAGGTCTCCTCGCGTCAGCGTGTGAAGCACGGACGCGTTGACCAGGGCCTCCACGGTGTCGACGTCAGGCCCCTCCCGGAGGACCTCGAGCGCCGCCGCGACCTCATTGCGGCCCTCCGCGCCTCGCCCGACTCGTCCGAGCGCGAACGCCATCTTCGAGCGCACCCTCGCCGCGGCCCGTGTTAGGCCGACCGCGCCGAACCGCTCGATCGCCTGCGTCGCGCACCGGACGGACGCGTCATAGTCGCCGAAGTTCAGGTACATGTCGGCGGCGCGCTCGTACAGCCCCGCCGCCTCGTCGTCAGGTGCGACGGTGGTTGCCTGGAGGTAGCTCTCGGCGGCGCGTAGCGGCGCCCCGGAACGCTCGGCGCGCTCAGCGGCGCGGATCAGCTGACGCAGTGCCTCTCTCGTGACGTCTGCGACGTCCGGGTCGCTCGGACCGTAGGAGAGCGCGTCGAGATAGTGCCGGGCGAGGGCGTCCGCGATCTCCTCTGCGTCGTTCGGGAACGCGGACCGCAGGTGCGCCGCCACGGCCAGGTGCCGTGCCTTGCGGTCCTTCTTGGAAAGCGTCTCGTAGGCCACCTGGCGGAGCATCTCCTGGCTGAAGCAGTAGGCGCCCCGTTCGGGGGAGAGTGGGTCGGCGATGACCTGGAGCACGTCGCGCTTCACGAGCTCGGAGAGGCCTGCCGTGACGGTCTCCGCACCTGCACCGGAGACCGCGACGAGCGCATCCTTCGGGAAGGTCGTCCCGAGCACGCTCGCGTCGGCGACGAGGGTGCGCACCTCTGCCGGCAGCGCGTCGAGGCGCGCCGCCAAGAGCGCGTGGAGGGAGCCCGGCACGCTGAGGGCGCCGAGATCCTGCACGAGGCGGTAAGCGGGGCCGTCGCGCTCGACCACGCCTTGGTCGATGAGCGACCTCACCGTCTCCACTGCGAAGAGCGGGATCCCCTGGGCCCTGTCGGTGATGACGCCGCGTGCGGCGGGGGGCATCCCCGGGACGAGCGAGTCCACCAGGAGGGTCATCGACGCGTCGTCGAGGGGGTCCAGCGAGAGCGTCGTCCGGTTGCGGCCCACGCCGTAGCCCGAATCGATCGCCTCGAGACCGGGACGGGCGAAGAGGATCACGAAGATCGAGAGATCCCTCGTCCAGTCGACGAGGTGCTCGAAGAACCCGAGGAGGCTCTGGTCCGCGTACTGGGCGTCCTCGACCAGCATCGCGACCGGGGCGACCTGGGCGAGACGCTCGAAGAAGAGGCGCCAACCCGCGTAGAGCTCGTCCTGGGAGAAGACCACCTTCGCCTCGGAGGGGTAGGGGACCCCGAGCAGCCGGGAGAGCCGGATGCCCACGTAGGCGCGCTCGGCCTCGTCCGCGACGTAGCGGACCATGCCCTCGCGCAGCTTCGACGCTGCGACCTCGGTCGGGTCTTCCTCTGCGATGCCGAAGCGCTGGCGTACGATCTCGGCCAGCGCCCAGAAGGCGACGCCCTCTCCGTAGGAGAGGCATCGTCCCCGGTGCCAGAGGACCGTGTCGGCGAGCCCGTCGATGTACTTGTCGAACTCCCACCCGAGCCGCGACTTGCCGACCCCGGCGGGCCCGGAGACGACCACGAGCCGGGGCGTCCTTCGCTCGACGGAGGCGTGGAAGAGGTCCTTCAACGCCCGGAGCTCGACGTCGCGGCCGGTGAACGGTGCCTCCAGCCCGTCCGCCCGCTTCTTGCCTCCCACCCCCGAGAGCACGCGGATGGCCCGGAAGAGCTGCTCGGGGTGCTCCTTCCCCTTCAACTCGAAGTTGCCGGCATCTTCCAACAAGATGGAGGACTCCGAGAGCCTCCTCGTGGCGGCGTCGACCAGCACCGTGCCGGAGCCGGCGACCGACTGCACCCGGGAGGCGGTGTTCACGGCGTCGCCGGCGACCATGCCCTCGCCTTGGGCACCGATGGTGACGGCGACCTCGCCGGTCACGACCCCTGCCCGTGCCGCAAGGTCGGGGGCCCCGACCTCGGCCCCGAGCACGCCGACCGCGCCCACGAGATCCAAGGCCGCACGGACGGCCCGCTCGGCGTCGCCCTCGTCGGCGACCGGCGTCCCCCACACCGCCATCACGGCGTCACCGATGAACTTCTCCACGATCCCGCCGTAGCGGATGACGGTCCTCCGAGCCACGTCGAAGTAGCGCGACAGGATCTCCCGGACCTCTTCGGGATCCTTGGACTCCGAGAGCGGCGTGAACCCCACCAGGTCGGCGAAGAGGATCGAGCATACCCGGCGCTCGGAGACGGTCCCGGGATCCGTCCCGGCCGTGACGGCGGGGGAAGCACCGGACGCAGCGAGCCCGTCGGCTCCCACCTCTGCAAGCACGCTCCCGCACTCTCCGCAGAAGGAGAAATGGGCAGCATTGGGCGAACCGCACGAGGGGCACACGCGGGTCAGGGCGGCTCCGCAGCCGCCGCAGAACTTGCGGCCGATGGGATTCTCGGTCCCGCACGCGCTGCAGCGCATCGACGCCCTCCACATCCGCCGGCGCCCGGCGCCGGTCCAGCTGCGGCCGAAATTACACGCGCCCTCCTGGGCTCGGAGCCGCCGCCACCGACCGGGGCCGGACCCGACCGGCCGCAATGGAAGACCTGGATAACCTTTCGTCCCGTGCATCCTTTCGATGAGGTCCCGTGCGCTGCGTCGTAGCGGCGGGGGGCGCGGTCGCCTGCGCGGAACGGCCCGATCCGGTTCCCGGCACCCGCGAGCTGCTCGTGCGCGTGCGGGCGGCGGCGCTGAACGGTGCCGACCTGCACCAGGTCGCCGGGAGGTACCCCGTGCCGCCGGGGCTGCCGGCCGACCTCCTCGGGATCGAGGCCGCCGGCGTGGTCGAGGCCGCGGGGCCCGGTGTCACCCGCTTCGAGCCGGGAGACCGCGTCATGGCGGTCGTGTCGGCCGCAGGTCAGGCAGAGCTCGTCGTCGTCCACGAGCGTCTGGCCATGCCCGTGCCCGACAACCTGGGCTGGCCCGAGGCGGGCGGGTTCCCGGAGGTGTTCACGACGGCCCACGACGCACTGCTCACCCAGTGCGGGCTGCGGACCGGGGAACGAGTACTCGTGAACGGGGCGGCCGGGGGCGTTGGCGTCGCCGCCGTCCAGATCGCGGTCGCGACCGGCGCGACGGTCGTCGCCGGCGTCCGGTCGGAGCGCCTGCGCCCGGCGCTGGCCGAGCTGGGCGCCACGCCGGCCGAACCGCAGGAGGCGTTCGGGCTCGGCCCCTTCGACGTCGTGCTGGAGCTCGTCGGGGCGCCCAACATCGGCGCCGACCTCGAGGCGCTGGCCATCGGCGGCAGGATCGCGGTGATCGGCGTGAGCGCGGGCTTCCTCGCAGAGTTGGACTTCCGGGTGCTCATGGCCCGTCGCGCCGCGATCCGCGGCTCGACCCTACGGCCCCGGCCGTTCGAGGAGAAGGCCCTTGCCGCCCGGCTGGTCGAGCGGCACGTGCTGCCGCTCGTCGCGGCAGGCCGGGTGCGCGTCCCCGTCGAAGCGACGTTCCCGCTCGAGGACTGCGCCGCCGCCTACGAGCGCTTCGCCGCCGGCGGGAAGCTCGGCAAGGTGGTCCTCGTCATCGGCGGATGAGAGCTGGGCGCCGCGCAGGGCCGGCGGCCACCGGAGACGGGTCGACGGGCTCGAGGCGCAGGAGCGGGAACGGACGGCTCGTGCGGGCGAGGTAGAGCCGGACGTGGGGGAAGGCCCGGTACACCGCGTCGAAGGCGGCGGCGCGCTCGGGACCCTCGAGGAGGACCGGAGTGACCGCGATGCGCCGGTGGTGGCGTTCGATCTCGGCCGGGCTGCCCGCCACGAGGTTCTTGAACCAGGCGGGATCGGTGTCGGAGCCGGCGTTCGCCCCGCAGACGACCGGTACCCCGTCGAGCTCCACGCAGGCGACGAGGACGGCGCGCACCTGCCCGCTGCGGCGGCCCCTGGTCCGCAGCAGCAGCACGTCGGACAGTCCGAGCGCGCAGGCACCGATGCTTGCGCCGACCCAGCGGTAGCAGGTGACGTCCAGACGGGTCCACAGCCGCGCCGTCACCCGGTCCAGCCGGGCGCGTCGCCGTCCGCTCGGACGCGCCGGGCGGTAGACGCGGGTGCAGACCCGGGCGGCCTGCGGGCGGTAGCGGGGCTCAGCCGGCGTGGGTCACCACCTCCTCATGCTCGTCGGTCGACTGCCAGCGCGGCCGGGACGCTGTCGCGGGCGAGCCGGGAGGCGAGCTCGGCAGCGAAGCCCGCCGGGCCGAACGACGTCGGCTCGGTGCCGAGCTCGCCCGGCCCGAAGGCGGCCTGTGCGACCACGTCGGCGCCCTTGGCTTCGAGCACCCGGCGCACGGCGGGCAGCGTCCCTCTCGGCGCCACCGAGAAGGTGCAGAAGATGCCGGCGGTCTTCCCGGCCAGACGCGGCAAGCCGGCCAGCCAGGCGGCGGTGGCTTTGGCGGGGCCGACCCTTGCGACCACGAGC
>JAJYGW010000351.1 GCA_021790615.1 Actinomycetes bacterium
GCCAGAGGTCACGGACCGGCGTGCGGTACCCCGACATCCCCCACGCCGGGCGAAGGAGGAAGTTCTGCCGCAGGTGCATGCTGCCCGAGACGCTGTCTCCGCCGACGAGGTTGGCGTTATGGCGCTCGAGGTCCGCAGGCGACAGCACGGCCATAGCGGTGACGATCTCCCCGACGCCCGGCGCGTAGCGCTCGAGCTTCTGCATGACGCGCTCCGCATAACGCGGTGCGGCGTCGGCCCACCCGCCGCGGCGCCGAGTGGGGGGGGCGGCGGGGAGGGGGCGCACCTGGACCCACAGCGCGTGCCCGCCGTCGGGCACGCGGGTCGGGTCGACCGCCGAGCTCTGGCCGACGACGAGCAGCGGCTCGGCGGGCAGGCGACCAGCCAATGCGTCCGCATAGGCACGGGCCAGATCGTCCACGTAGGGGGCCAGATGCACGTAGGCGAACGAGGCGAGCCGTTCCCCCGCGACCCACGGCACGGGAGCGGAGAGCGCCAGGTGGAGCATCATCGTCCCGGGGCCGTACCGGTACGCGCTGAGCGCGCGCCTGGTCGAGCTGGGAAGGTCGGCCTGGCGCAGCAGGTCGCCTGCCAGCGCCGTCGGCGTGACGCCGGCGACGACGGCACGATCGGCAAGCACCCGTTCGCCTGTGTCGAGCACGACGCCCACGGCACGGCCGTCGCGCACGGCGACGCCGGTGGCCCTGGTCGAGGTCCGCAGCTCCCCGCCGTGCTCTTCGAGCAGCCCGAGCAGCGCCCGCACCACGGTGCTCGCTCCCCCCTTCGCCACCGCCATCCCGACGTGCTGGTCGGCGAACGCCTCGAGGAACGGAAAGACCGCGCCGCCTGCCACATCGGGTCCGAAGTCGAGGTGGAGACCCCACGGAGCGACCAATGCCTTCGCCTTGTCGGTCTCCAGGTACTCGTCGACCAGCTCGCGCACAGAGCTCACGAGCAGTCGTCCGAGCGTCACCATCCCGCTCGGCCGGAGGCTCCGGAGCGCCTCGATCCCGACGCGCGCCAGCTCCCACGATGGTGCACGGGCACCGTAGGCACGGAAGAGCACGGGTGACAGCCGCTCGAACAAGGCGTCGAGCTCCCGCCAGCCTGCGGCGTCCCGCAAGCTGACAGCCTCGAGCTCCGCCAACGTCTCGTCGCGGTCGGTCGTCACGCCCAGCGCGGTCCCGTCGGGGAAGGCGCTCGCGTACGGCCGGGCCGATGCCGCGACCGAGAAGCCGTGGCGTTCGAGCGCCACGGCGTGCGAGGCGTAGAAGGCCGAGCCGAGGAACAGGTTCAGGTTCGTCGCGAAGACGTCGTGCACGTACCCGGGCCGAGTCAGCTCGGCGCTGCGGAGCGCCCCCCCCGGCTCGTCGGCGGCCTCCACCACCAAGACGTGGTAGCCGGCCTCCGCCAGCATGACCGCGGCGACCAGCCCGTTGTGGCCGGCACCGATCACCACCGCGTCGTAGCGCTCGGTCATCGTCGGCTCGCCCTCTCAGGGGCGCTCGGCGCCGTCAAACACCTTCATCGGGACGAGCGACAGGAGCTCCGCCTCACCCTCGGCGATCCGCCACGTGTCCTGCATGTACATGCACGATCCTCCGTCGGAGGTGAGCACGTGGGGATGCATCGAGATGACCATGTCTGTGCGCAGCTCCACCTCGACCCGGTCGCCGATGCGCGGATGCTCGATCATCGTCATGCCGATGGAGTGCCCCGTGACGTGGCCGAGCTGCAGCCCACGGCTGCGGAACGGCTCCGAGCAGACCCGATGGGCGTCGTGCGCGGACTGCCCGGCGCGCAAGGCCTTCGGCACCCGCTCGTAGTACTCGGCGTAGGCCTCCAAGAGCAGGCCCGTGCTCTTTGACACCTCGCCCTGGCAGAGCGGACGGGTGAACTCGACCCAGTACCCGGACGGACCCGCGACCTCGAGCGAGTACAAGAGCAGGTCGTCGGCAGCGATGGGCGTCTCGTGCTCGGGGATCCTGAACTCGGGCGTCGCGGCACCGCGGTTGCCCCACAGGACCATGTCCATCGTCTGGCGCCCGCAGCCAGCTCGGCTGAACACCGCCTCCGCCTCGGCCATGAGCTCTGCCTGCGTCACTCCCGGCCGGCGAAAGGCGGACTGCACCGCCCAGAACCCCGACTCGTTGATCGCCATGGTCTCGCGCACCATGGCGAGCTCTTCTTGGCTGCGCACCGCCCGCGCCAGGTCGAACTCGTCGTCGAACCCCACGATCTCGAGCGCCGACGCCTGCAACGCGCGGTAGTCGCGTACACACATGATGTAGTCGAGCCCGTAGACTCCGACTCGCCGGGCGGAAGCAGCCGACAGGTGGTCCGCCATCCACTCCCCTGGGCAGTCGGCGAAGACCTGGTCGTGGACGAAGCCGTCGCCGTGGTCGCCGACGTAGCGGGCCTCGCTCGGGAAGACGACCAACGGGTCGCCTTCGAGAGGCACGACCACGTAGGCGTAGCGGTGGACGATGCGAAACCCGGACATATAGCGCACACCGCCGCCGAAGCCCGTGTACTCGCTGCCACACACGATGAGCGCGTCGAGGTCCGCTGCCGCGATCGCCTCGCGCATGGCACGAAAGCGCCGCGAGACCTCGGACTCACTCGGTTGCCGGCCCACCTGATGCCTCCCGTCTCACGATCTGGTCCCTTCGAGGGCGCTGCCGGTCGCGGCGCGCTCGCCGGAGGAGCGAGCGGCCTGGCCGCCCCTTTCATGCATACGATGCCTCGAGGCCCTTCACCAGCGCGACGATCGCGTCGTTCAGGGGCGTCGGGACGCTGGAGCGCCGACCGAGCTCGGCGATCCCGCCGTTCAGGGATTCGATCTCGGTCCTTCGTTGCGAGGCCACGTCCTGGAGCATGCTGGCCTTGTGCCCGTAGGCCACCTCGGCCGCGTGGTCGACCAGCGCCTCGGGATCGTCGTCCAAGACGATCCCCAGGGCGGCGGCGACCGCGAGGTCCTCGGCGATGAGCGCGCTCACCAGCGCGCGAAGGTGGGGCTGCTCGCACACTTGGCCGTGGCTGAGGCCGGTCAGTGCCCCGAGCGGGTTCGTCGCTGCGTTGAAGATCAGCTTGTTCCACTGTGCGCCGCGGGCGTCGGGCAGCGCCTTGGTCGGCATGCCCGAGCTGGTGAGCAGAGACGCGAGGCGCTCGACCGCGGGCAACATCGACGCGTCCTGCCCAAAGGGCCCGAGCCACGTCTCGCCCCCGGTGTCCATCTCCACGACGCCCGGGGCGGTCAGGTGGCCCGCCGGGAAGGTCGTGCCGAGGATGACGCGGGGAACGTGGGCGGCGAGCACCTCCTCGTTCCCCACGCCGTTCTGGACGCTCGCGACCCATCCGTCCTGGAAGCAGTGGGCGGTCGCCGCGATGGCGGGCTCGGTCACGTACCCCTTGGTGGCCACGATGCCGTAGTCGCACTCAGGCAGCGATGCCGGGTCGTCGGTGGCCTCGACCCGTGCCACGAGCTCCTCGCGCCCCACGATGCGAAGCCCGTCGCGGTTGATCGCGTCGACGTGCTCACGGGACAGGTCGTAGGCGAGCACCTCCACGTCGTCGAGCTGCGCCAGATGGGCGGCGAACAGGCTCCCGACAGCGCCGCAGCCGACGATGCACACTCGGGTGCCGTCGCTCATCGGAAATCGTCCCGGAACGTGCCCAGACGGTCGTAGCCCGAGGACGTGACCAAGTAGTCGTCCTCGAGCCGCAGCCCGCCGCCGCCGGGCCAGTAGGTGCCTGGCTCGATGGCCAGCACCATGCCCTCTTCCAGCGTGCCCGGGCTGGCGAGGTGCGCCCACGGCGGCTCGTGCGCCCGCACGCCCACGCCGTGCGCGACGGCATGGTCCGGCTGACCGGCGTAACCGCCCTCCGCAATGCACGTGCGCATGGTGCGGTCGAGCTCGGCGAGCTCGGTGCCCGGACGAAAGATCGCGAGGGCCTGGTCGCGGGCATGCAAGAGGAGGTCGAGCAGGTCGACATAGCGGGGCTCCAGCTTCCCGGGACAGAAGTTCTTCGTCAGGTCCGTCCAGTAGCCGTCGGCACAGACCCAGATCTCCATGAGGGTGGGCTCGTCGGCGACGACCGGCCGGTGCCCGGTCGCCGTGAACGTCTTGATCCCCGGCCCCGACCACACGAGCGTGAACGCGCGTGCCATCTCGACCTTGTTCTGGTAGCCGATCCCGGTCTCGTGGATGAACCCTTCGAACATGGCGCCTACCTGGCTCTCGAGCATCCCGGGACGGATCTGCGACCCGATGTGCTCGAGTCCGAGCGTGGCCAGCTCCTGCGCCAGCCGCAGGCGCTCCACCTCCTGCGCCGTCTTCTTGGCGCGAGCACGGACGAGCAGCCCGGTGGCGTCGACGACCTCTCGAGCCACGCTGCCAAAGGCGTCGAAGTAGCCCTTCGTGAAGACGGTGGGCTCGCCGACCATGCGGTCGGCTGCCTGCGCGTTCTGGGACATCTCGATACCGACGCGCCGTCCGAGGTCCCGCTCGGTCACGACGGCCAGGGCCACCGAAAGTGCGCGATCGGCCGGCGAGCGCGGGTCGTCGACGTCGTAGTGGGGATAGGTCCGGATGTCGTCGGTCCACCCGGTCCGGGCCGCGTCCTCGTACTGCGGAGCCACCGCCACGATCGTGGGCGGGCCCTCTCGCGGGAAGATGACGAGGTCGTACCCCTTCATGCACCAGTAGTTCGTCAGGTAGACGATGTTGTCCGGCGATCGGACGACCAGCGCGTCCAGGTCGTCCTCAGCCATCAGGCTGCGCACCCGCGCGAGGCGGGCCTCGTCAACCGGCCAGGTCATCGTGAGATCACCATTTCGATCACCACTCCCGGAACGGGGGCGGCGGGGATCCATGGGCCTTCTCCCAGGACACGACCTGGTTCCTCAGGGTCCCGACGCGGTCGATGGTGCACTCGACCACGTCGCCCGGCCGCAGATACCATTTCTCTGCATCGCTCTTGAACCCCGCGACCCCTGAGACGGTGCCGGTCGTGAGCACGTCGCCGGCGCTGTAGCCGAGAGGAGAGTGGTGGGCGATGAGCTCGGGGAGCGTCACCGACATGTTGCCCGAGTAGGACTGCTGGCGAAGGTCGCCGTTCACGAAGAGCCGCATGTCCAAGGTGTGGGGGTTTCCCACCTCGTCCGGCGTGACGATCCACGGACCGAGCGGACAGAACGTCTCGATCGACTTGCAGAAGGAGAAGACGCCCGACTTCATCTCACGACGTTGGATGTCTCGAGCCGTGATGTCGTTGAAGATGAGGAACCCGCCGACGAAGCTCTCGGCCTCCTTCTCGTCGAGGAAGGCGCCGTCGCTCCCGATGACGACTGCGAGCTCGAGCTCGTGGTCGAGCTCCCTGGTCAGATGCTCGGGGTAGACGATGTCGTCGTCCTGGCCGATGATCGCGTCGACGTTCTGGAAGAAGACGATCCACGGCGCGATCGCGTGCGACCAGTTGACCGTCTTGGACTCTTCCTCGTGCTCGCGGAAGTTGCCCGACGTGTGGATCAGCTTCTTCGGGATGATCGGCGGGAGAAGCTTCACGTCCGCCAACGCGTAGCGGGCTCCCGCAGCCTGGCGTGCCGCCTCCAGGTCCGGTCCCTGTGCGAAGAGCTCGCGCATCGTCGCGACCCCATCGATCGTCACCACCTCGTCGCCATCGACCACCCCGGGATGGTCCGTGCCGTCGGGGGCCTTGAACGTCACCAGCTTCATTGCTCCACCTCACATATCCGTGCCGCGGTCAGTGCATAGACCTTCGCCGTCGAGACGAGGTCCTCGATGGACAGGTTCTCCCCGTCCGGGTGCGGGAGCCCGCTCGACGCTCCGTAGTTGACCGTCTCGATCCCGTAGCGGGTGAGGATCGAGGCGTCCGACGACCACCGCACCGTGTCGTGCTCGGGCGGCCCGCCGAAGACGTCGGCGTGCGACGCTTCGAGCGCTCGCACGAGATCGTGCTCCGCTTCGATCTCTGCGCCCGGGCTGGTGACGAAGATCTCGTGCTCGAAGCCGGCGTCGGGAAACGCCGCTCGAAGGTCGGCCACCAGCCCTGCGACGCGGTGGCAGGCGTGCTGCAGCGTCATCGTCGGAGGGACCCGGACGTCGAGGAACGCATCGGCGCGCTGCGGGGTCCTGCTCACCCGCCACGGATCACCCGCGCGCGCCGCGCCCAGGTTCACCACGCCTGGCTGTCCGCCGTAGGCGCTCTCCTCCTCGAAAGCGTCGATCCAGCGCTCGATCACCGGCAGCGCGCGGGCCATCCGGAGGATGGCGTTGTCCTGGCGCAGCTTCCGAGAGAAGGCGGTGTGGACGAAGGGGCCGGTGCACGAGATGCGGACCCACACGGTGCCGTAGTGCCCCGTCACCACTCGGTTCTCGGTCGGCTCGCCCAGGACGCACAGGTCGATCGCCCCTCCGCCGTGCGACGCCAGGTAGTGGCTGCCAGCCGAGTAGCCCCGGTACTGGGCCCCGGTGTACTCGGTGCCCCACTGGGTCTTCTCGATCTCGCCCACCACTGCCGCCACGACGACCGAGCCCCTCAGGGCGACCCCGGCGTCCTTGAGCGCCGCGACCGCCTCGAGGTAGCAGGCGATCGCACCCTTCATGTTGGCGATCCCGAGGCCCCACAAGCGCCCGTCGCGCTCATACGCGGCGGGCTGGAAACCCGGCCGGTCCCGCAGATGCGGTTCGGCACCCGAGTACGAGGTATCCATGTGCCCGTTGAACATCAGGGTGCGCCCGCCCCCCGAACCCGGCAGCCTCCCCAGCACGTTCGGCCGTCCGGGCTCCACCTCTTGGAGCGCCGTGGTGAGCCCCAACGCCTCGCAGCGGGCCTCCACCACGTGCGCGACCGCTTCCTCGCTCCCCGTAGGGCTCGGGGTGTCCACGAGAGAACGAGCCGTGTCGACGAGCCGACGCTCGTCGACGCACGATGAGATCGTTCGCACGCGAGGATCGTCGAGGGATCCGACGTTCGCCATCATCGGCCAAAGTGCGGAAGCACCTGGGAGGCGAAGAGGTCGAGCTGCGCCTCCCGGTGCGCGCCCCAGAGCTCGAGCATGATGTGCGTGCAGCCGGCGTCCGCGTACTCCTCGATCGCGGCGATGCAGTCGCGTGGCGTGCCGGCGATGGGCTTGGTCCGGTCGAGGATGGAGTCGGTCACCGCCGAGGCGGCGGCGAGGCGTCCGCCCTGGCGCATGGCATCCGCGATGGGTCTGATCTCCTCGCGATCGAGCCCCGCCGACTCGAGCAGCTCGTCCGCTGACGCCTGGATGTTCTCGACCTTGTTGGCCAGGTACATCCCGGCGATCTCGCGGGCGCCCTCGCGGCCCTTCTCGCGGTCCTCGTCGATCGACGCCACGATCGTGCAGCCGAGGTCGATGGCATCGGGGTCTCTCCCCGCTTTCGCCGCACCCTCGGCGAGGTTCCGACGAGACCGGCGCACGAACTCAGGGGTGGTGATGCTCGGCGTGAGAAGTCCGTCGGCGATCTCTCCTGCCGTCTGCTGGAGCCGCGGTCCGGTCCCCGCGATGTAGATCGGCGACACCTCGCGAGGGCACGCCGCGTCGGGTCGGAGGGCAGGCAGCGCGGCGTCGAACACCGCGCCGTGGTAATCGACCTCGCCGCCTCCGAGCGCAGCTCGCACGATCTCGACGCT
>JAJYGW010000368.1 GCA_021790615.1 Actinomycetes bacterium
GGTGGGGGTGGCGTCCTCCCCGAGCGGGCACGGCTACTGGCTCGCCGCCTCCGACGGCGGGGTGTTCAGCTTCGGGGACGCCCTGTTCAAGGGTTCGGCCGCCGGCCTGAAGCTGGCCGCGCCGGTCTCGGGGATCGTCCCGACGCCGACCGGCCGCGGCTACTGGCTCTCGGCCCGCGACGGTGGTGTGTTCGCCTACGGCGACGCCGGGTTCTTCGGCTCTGCCGCGGGCCTGCCCCCCAACCGGCAGGTCGTGGGCATCGACTCGACCCCGAGCGGGCACGGCTACTGGCTGGTCGCGGCGACGACGCCGGTGCGGGTGACCCCGCCGCCGTCCCTCAGGGTGTCGGGGTACTTCTCCCGTAGCGGCGTCGCGGCCTGCACAGCCGTCTACCCGGTCCCGCGGCTGGTCCAGCCGCCCCAGGTCCTCGCCGGCGCGATGACCGCGCTGCTCGCCGGGCCGACCGCCGTCGAGCGGGCCGCGGGGTATACGAGCTTCTTCTCCTCGGCCACCGCCGGCATGCTCAACTACGCGCACGTCGACCCCAGCGGCATCGCCCGGATCGACTTCGCCAACTTCTCGACGCTGATCCCCAACGCGTCGAGCTCGTGCGGCTCCCAGGCGCTGCTCGCAGCCCTCGACCGCACGGCGACCCAGTTCGCCAACATGACGCGGGCCGTCTACTCCTTCAACGGGAACGTGAGCGCCTTCTACAACTGGCTCCAGCTCGCGCCGCCCGCGACATCTTCAGGCAATTCGACGACCCCGGTGCTGGCGGGCGCGCTCAACCAGTCCTACGCCCAGGAGCGGACACTCACCGCCACCTACGGCAACGTGATCTCCGCCCTGGGCAGCGTCGGGCCGTTCCGCAACATCGTGACCGCTGAGGACCAGCACGTCGGGGTCGTGACGACGCTCGCGGCCAACCACCACGTGACGCTCGGAGCGGGACCGTACCCGGGCAAGGCGTCGCCAGCGACGCTGCGAGCCGCCTGCCAGCTCGCCGCCGGCCTCGAGCAGACGACGGTCTCGCTCTACACGAAGCTCATGCCTTCGGTCACCTCCTGGCGCGACGTCACCCAGGCGTTCGGCAACCTCCGCCAAGCCGCCGTGCAGCACCTGAGCGCATTCGAGAAGTGCTCGTGAGGCCCGGCGCGCATGCCGTCCGCCGGCTGGTCGCGGCCGCGGTCGCCGTTGGCCTCGGCACCGGGATCGGCGCGCTCGTCGTGCCCGGCACCGCCACCCGCGCCGCGACTGCGGGCCCGGCGGCGAGCGTCAAGCCGCCTGCCGGCGCGCTCGCCCTGCAGAGCGCCCTCGTGAACGCCCTGCGCGCGGCGGCGCCCTCGGTCGTCGAGATCGCCACCGACGAAGGCCTCGGCTCCGGCGTCGTCTACGGCGCCAAGGGCGACGTCGTGACGAACGCCCACGTGGTGGGGACGAGCAGGTCCTTCACCGTCCAGCTGTCCGACGGGCGGCACGTCGCCGCCACCCTCGTCGGGGTCTTCACCCCGGACGACCTGGCGGTGATCCGCCTGGCGTCCCCCTCGCGAGCGCGCCCCGCGAGCTTCGCCGACTCGAGCAAGCTCCAGGTGGGCGACCTCGCCCTGGCCATCGGCAGCCCTCTCGGCCTCGCCGGCTCGGTGACCGACGGCATCGTCTCGTCGACCGGCCGGGCGGTGAGCGAGGGGAACGGCATCCTCCTCCCCGACACGATCCAGACGAGCGCCGCCATCAACCCGGGCAACAGCGGCGGCGCGCTCGTGGACCTGTCCGGACAGGTCATCGGCATCCCGACCCTCGCCGCCGCGATCAGCCAGTCCGGGGCCGAGGCGGCCGGCATCGGCTTCGCCATCCCGAGCAACACGGTGAAGCTGATCGCGCCCCAGCTCATCGCGAGAGGCAAGGTCACGAGCACCGGCCGGGCCTCCCTCGGCGTGATCGGCCAAGGGGTCACGTCCCAGGACGGCACGCCGATCGGGGTCTACGTCTCGTCGGTGACCCCCGGCGGGGCGGCCGCCAAGGCAGGCATCACCGTGGGCAGCGTCATCGAGTCGGTCGCAGGCAGGCCCACGCGAGACTTCACAGAGCTCACCGCGGTCCTCGCCACGCTCCGGCCCGGTGCGAAGGTGCCGGTGAGGCTGTCGCTGCCGAACGGCCAGGAGCGCACCGTGACGGTGGTGCTCGGCGATCTCGCCGCCGGCTGACCGACGGCGCGGGGCCGGCGGGGCCGCCGAAGGCCGGTGGGGCCGGGGAACCCACCTCCCGGCCCGAAGCCCACCGTTCGCGCTACGGCGTCTCAACGGACCATCAACTTTTCAGCTACACTGTCCGAACGGGACCGCTCGCAAGAGCCCGGGGCAAGGCGGTATGGGGATGACCGTAGCAACGATGGAGCAGCGGCGACGGCGGCAAGGGACGCTGGGCCGCCTGCTCGTGGTGGACGACGACCCGGACGTGCGGAGGGTCCTCGTCCGAATGCTCGAGGAAGAGGGCTACACCGCCACGGAGGCCGAAGGCGGGGACCAGGCGAAAGCCTCGCTCGAGGTGGGCGCGCCCGAGCTGATCCTCTTGGACCTGATGCTCTCGGGCGAGGACGGCTTCGAGCTCCTGGCCGACATCCGGCGCACGAGCGACGTCCCGGTGATCATCCTCTCGGCGAAGATGAGCGAGTCCGACCGCGTGCTCGGGCTGCGCCTCGGCGCCGACGACTACGTCGTCAAGCCGTTCTCCGGGCCCGAGCTGTCGGCGCGGGTCGCGTCGGTGCTGCGGCGCTACTCCCACACCCCCGCTGGCCCGACGGTGATGGACTTCGGGGACCTCATGATCGACAGCGTCGCGCGCGAGGTCCGCCTCCGCGGCGAGCTCGTCGACACGACGATGAAGGAGTTCGACCTGCTCGCGTTCCTCGCTGCCTCGCCACGTCAGGTCTTCAGCCGCGAGCAGCTGCTCGACCATGTCTGGGGGTCCTCCTCGGCGTGGCAGGACGACGGCACCGTGACCGAGCACATCCGGCGGATCCGCCAGAAGCTGCGCGCCACAGCCGCACGCGACCGCTGGATCAGCACCGTGCGAGGCGTCGGCTACCGCTTCGAGCCCTGAAGGGCCGTCGCGGGGGCGACAGCGCCCGACTGGACGTCTCTCGCAACGCCGCGCTCCCGCCCCGACGCGCGGGCCCGACGCAGCTCGTCGCGCACCCGGCGGGTGAGCTCGTCGGGACCGAAGGGCTTCGTGAGCAACGAGCCCTGCTCGCCGAGCGGGCTCGTCGCTGCAGCGTCGTCGAGGTGGCCGGAGACGAAGAGCACGCCCGCCTCGGGGTAGCGCCACCGGACAGCCGTGGCCAGCTCGATGCCGTTCATGCCCGGCATCACCACGTCGGTGACGAGGAGATGGACAGGGCCGCCGCGCGCGTCGACCAGGTGCAGCGCCTCACTGGCGTTGGTCGCGTCGAGCACCTGGTAGCCGGCGGCCTTCAGCTCCCGTACCTCCAGGCGGAGCACCTCGAGCTCGTCGTCGACGACGAGCACCGTCTCCCCGCCGCCCTCCAGCGCTGAGAACGGCGCGGCCTCGCACGTCTCGTCACGAGGAACCGACCCGGTACGGGCGGTTCCGACGGGGAAGACCAACGTGAAACGGGCCCCCATGCCAGGCGAGCTCTCCACCCGCACCTCGCCACCCGCCTCGGAGACCGTCGCATGCACCACCGCGAGCCCGAGACCCGTCCCGCGGGCCCGCCCCTTCCTCGTGAAGAACGGCTCGAAGCAGTGAGCGAGCGTCTCTTCGTCCATGCCGATGCCCGTGTCGGTGAACGAGAGCTCGAGAAGCTCCTCTCCGTCGGAGGGGTCCTCCGCGCATGCGGACTCGATGGTGAAGGTGCCACCGGCCGGCATCGCGTCCCGTGCGTTGATGGCCAGGTTGAGGACGGAGCGCTCGAGCTCGCTCCGATCGACGAGCACTGCCGTGGCGCCCGCCCCGGGCACGATCTCGAGCCGCACGCCGGACCCGAGCGCGCTCGACAGCATCGGCTGCATCGAGACGACGACCTCGTCGACCACCACCAGCTCGGGCTGGACGGGCTGCTGGTTGCCCCCGATCCGCACGAGCTGGTTGGTGAGAGCGGCCGCCCGCGTCCCAGCTCGATGGATCGCCGCGACGTCGGGAGCAAGTTCCTGGTCCTCGCCCAGCCGCCGCAGCAGCACGTCGCTGCAACCGAGGATCACCGTGAGCAGGTTGTTGAAGTCGTGCGCGACCGCTCCTGCCATCCGGGACATCGCGTTCAACCGTTCGGCCTGGTGGAACTGCTCGAGCATCCGCTGGCGCTCGGTCACGTCCTCTGCGACGACGAGGACGCCGCTGACCGTGCCGAGCGCACCGAGCGGCGACGCGGAGACCGACAGCTCCCGGAGCTCCCCGCCGGCTCCGATGACTGGCACGGCGACGCCGATGATCGGCTTCCCCCCGAAGGCGGAGTCGAGCAGGCCGGCCAGCACGAGCTCGGACCCCTCACGCACCGGCATCCTCCGAGGTCCCGAGCGGTCGGGCCAACCGAAGAGATCGGCTGCAGCCCGGTTCCACCACGCTGCCTCGCCGGTGGACTGCAGCTCGGCGATGGCGAGCGGGGACGAGTCGACGAGGGTCTGGAGGCGCTGCTCGTTGCCGAGGACCTCGGCGTACAGGCGCGCGTTCCGCAGCGCCACGGAGGTCATCTGTGCCAGGAGGGTCACCACCGACTCGTCTTCGATGCTGAACCAGGTGCCGGGCTCCCTTACGGCCACGACGACGCGGCGGCCCTCACCACCCGCGTCGGTGATCGGGGCCGCGACCCATCCCCTGGCTGCCGCCGGAGCTGTCGCCCCGCGCCCGCCCTCGGGACTCCGGACGACCTCCCCTGAGGCCGCAACGGCGGTCACGGCGGCGAGCACCACGCGGCGCAGGTCCTCGCCGGCGCCGGCGCCGTCCGGGTCGGGAGCCCGGTCGACGGCCTGGTCGGGTGGCCGGTCGAAGGCCCGGTCGGGTGGCCACACCCGCTCTGCGAGCGGGCCGCCGCTCGGTTGCGCGCTCACGACCACGACGTCAGCCTCGAGCACACGATGCGTGTGCTCGACGAGGAGCTGGATCACCTCCTCCTCGCTGAACTGCGCGTTCACGACCAGGGACGCGTCCATGAGCCGGCGGAGCCGCTCGGCGTACTGGGACGCCGTCTCCCCCGCCCGCTGGCTCTCCCACCACGAGCGCACCCGGTCGATCGTGACCCCGACTCGCTCGGCGAGCTCCCTTGCGGTCTCGAGGTCCGACGGCCGGAAGCCGCGGCTCTTCGGCCCCGTGGCGAACGAGAGGGCCGCCACGACGCTGCCGCGAACGTGGACCGGCACGACGAGCATCGAGCTCACGCCCGACCGCTCCGGCAGGGTCTCGAGCACGTGGACCGCCGCGCCCAGGTCCGAGGCGCCGAGCCGCGACGTCGGGATCGCGAACTGAGGGCGTCGGTCGTCCACGGCTTCGCGGACGACCTCCTCCATCCACGGGCTCGGACGCCCCGCCGTCAGCGCGGGGGAGGCGAAGGCCTCGCCGCACGTTCGGGAGGCGACGCAGCGCAGCTCCCCGGAGTCTTGGAGGACGTGGACGCCGAACCAGTCGGCGAGCTCCGGGACGACCACCTCGGCGAGCTCGTCGAGCGCGGTGTCGTAGCTCTCGAGCGCCTTTCCGAGCACGGTGCCGCCGCGGGCGAGCACCCGCAGGTGCATGCTCGCGTGCTCGACGCCGTACCGGCCGCGCATGGCGAGGTCGTCCAGGCGGGCCCGTTCGAAGGCCGCGGCCAGTCGGTCCGAGGCGACCTGCAGGAGCCGGAGGTCGGCGACGCCGAATGTCCGTCGCGAGACGGACGCGACCTCCACGATCCCGAGCGTGGTGCCCTGGACGATGAGCGGGACCACCATGAGCGACGCGATCGAGCTCTGGCACTCAGGCAGGCGGCCCACGTCGCTCCGTCGGACGTCGGGGACCACGGCCGGACGCGCCCCCTGCGCCGTCGTCCCGAGCACCCCGTCGCCGGCGAGCACCTCGCTGCCGACAGGGGACAACGCCGTCACGCCGGCCGATGCCCGCACGTGCAGCCGAGTGCCGTTCGCGTCGGCCAGGAACACCGAGACGACGTCGCCCCCGATCGCTTCCTTGGTGCGCTCGAGCATCGCCCCGAGAAGCTCGTCGATGCCCAGGAACGCAAGCCCAGGGTCGGTGATCGCCTCGACCGATCGGAGCATCTTCGACGCCCTGCCGAGCTCGGAGCGGAGCCGCCGGTCGGCTGCCCGACGCTCCGTGTTCACCGCCAGGCCGAGGAGTGCGCCGAGCCCGGCGAGGACGACGGCCCCGGCGGCGACGGGGAGGGGCTTGTCGGGGAGCTGCACCGCGATGAGATCGCACAGACCGGCGGTGAGGAGCGCCCAGGCGCCGAGGAGCCCGGCCGTCCACAGCCGCCCGCGCCGTGTGCCGGCGGTCGACCCGGTCGCCGCGAAGGGGTCGACCACCTCGGCCTCGTTCCGCACCCTCCGGGCGCTCACAAGGGGACAAGGCTACCGCAGCGCTCCTGCCCCTCTTCGGCTCTTCCTATCGCTCTCTATCGCTCTCTTCTCGAGAGCAGGCCCTGGAGCTCCGCCAGCAGCCTGGCGAGGAACACGCGGTCGTAGTCGGTCAGCGGCTCGTCCCCGTCGCCCTCGAAGATCGCCGCCCTCCTGGCGAGATGGCCCAGACGAGGCGAGCCGTACGCGAGCACGAATGCGGTCACGAGCGGGAAGAAGTCCGGCCAGTCCTCGTGCACGTGCTCGGGCACGAGCAGGCCCTGGAGGAGCACCACCACGTAGCACTGGACATGGCGGACCGCTCCCACCGAGATGTTCCGGTCTTCGTCCAGGTAGCCCACGAGGTGGGCGTCGATCGAATCGAGGTAGTCGGCGAGGTCGTCACTCACGCGACCGCCCCTTCCTCGGGATCTGCCACGTCGTTCCCGCCCACCTTGCGACCAGATCGGGATGCTCCCCTGCCGGATCGCACATCACCACCTCCACCGTGATGGCCCAACCATCGTTCCACCGCAAGTGTCGGACGGCGTTGCCACACGGGCCGCTATGGGGCGTCAACGTTTGCTCAACAACGGCGGCGCGGAGCTCCGGGGAAGCCCGCGTCGGCGCTCGCAGCGCGTCGCGCGCCCTCACCCCGCACGGAGCTTCAGGACCGCGGCCCGGAGAAGCTCGTCCGCGTCGCACTCGGCCCTGAGCGGCGCCACGACGTGGGCGGCGCGAACCGCCGCGCCCGGGAAGGGGGCCACCGCCTCTCTGGCCCGGTCCACGAGGCGTGCTTCGACCTGGTCCGGGCTCGCGGCCCCAGGGGCGCACGGGACGACCGCGACGAGGGAGAGCCCGCCGATGGAGGCGACGGGGTCGTCGAAGCGGAGGTCGGTGCGGAGCGAGCGAACCAGGTCTGCCAGCACCCCGGGGGCCTGCTGCGTCACGCCGTCGACCGTCACCACGATCACCGCCAGGGAGCCGAGCGCGCTGCACCCGGCCCCGAGGAGCCTCCCGGCGCGCCCGAGCAGCGCGCCCAGAGGGACGAGGCCCTGCACCGCTCCCTCGCCGAGCAAGGCCCCGAGGGGGTCGACCGTCCCG
>JAJYGW010000301.1 GCA_021790615.1 Actinomycetes bacterium
GCAGGACTGCGCCTTCATCGGCGAGCTTGGGCTCGATGGCTCACTGCGCAGCGTGCCCGGCATCCTGCCTCTCGTCGCGGCGCTTCGAACCGAGGCGGTGGTCGTTCCTGCCCGCGCATGTGCCGAGGGCTCTCTCGTCTCGGGGATCCGCGTCCGAATGGCCGGGACGCTGTGCCAGCTCGTGGAGGTGCTGCGGGGCCGGCAGCCGTGGCCGGAACCGGACGAGCACGACGAGGCGGACCTGCCGATGGTGACGAGCCCGGCGCTCGACCTCGCCGACGTGCGGGGCCAGCCGCTCGCCCGCAAGGCGCTCGAGGTCTCGGCGGCCGGCGCCCACCACCTGCTGCTGGTGGGACCGCCGGGGGCAGGCAAGACGATGCTCGCCGAGCGGCTCGTGGGCCTGCTCCCGCACCTCACCGACGAGCAGGTGCTCGGGAGCTGCCGGATCTTCTCAGCAGCTGGGCTGCCACTTCCTGAGGCGGCGCGGACGGGCCGGGCACCGTTTCGTGCGCCTCACCACGGCGCATCAGCGGCCTCGGTCATCGGCGGCGGCACGGCGTGGATGCGGCCCGGCGAGGTGAGCCTCGCGACGAACGGAGTGCTGTTCCTCGACGAGCTGGCCGAGTTCCAGTCCCCGGTGCTCGAGACCCTGCGCCAGCCGCTCGAGGAGCGCGTCGTTCGCGTCGCCCGCGCCCGAGCGACCGTGGAGTTCCCCGCCTCCTTCCTGCTGGTCGCAGCGATGAACCCGTGCCCGTGCGGGCGAAGCGGGAACACGGGCGAGTGCCAGTGCTCGCCGGCGCAGGTCGAGCGGTACAGGAGGAGGTTGTCAGGTCCGTTGCTGGACCGTTTCGACCTGCACGTCGCCGTCGGGCGTCCGCGCACCGACGACCTGTTCGCCGGTCGGCCGGGGGAGTCCACCGCGGTCGTGGCCGCCCGGGTCACCGCTGCCCGGCAGCGGGCTTCGACACGGGGAGTCCTGGCGAACGCGTTCATCCCCGCCAACCGACTGGATGAGCTGGCGCCGCTCTCGCGGGCCGCGCGCGCCTTGCTCGAGCGGCGCATGGAGAACGGTGAGCTGAGCGCCCGTGGTCTCGGCCGTGTGCGCCGCGTCGCGCTCACGTTCGACGACCTGGCGCAGCGGGAGGGGGAGCTGAGCGTGGAGTCGGCCGTGACGGCACTCGAGATGCGAAGCGGCCGGGCAGTGCTCGAGACCGATCGGAGGTGGCCGGCGTGAGCAGCGCGGGCAGCGCGGCTGGCATGAGCGGCGCGGGCAGGGCGGGCAGCGGGAGCGACGGGCTTGGCGGGCGAGGAGGGCGTCACGTGAGCGACGACGCCGGTAGGGCGCCGGCACCGGCGCAGGCGCCCGAGGACGAGGATCTCGCCTATGCCACCGGCGTCGCGAGCTTGCCCCTCATGACTCCGCAGCGCCTGAGGCACCTCCTGCACGGGCGCCCGGCAGCCGAGGTCTGGGTGCAGCTCCGGGACGAGCCGTCATGGGCAGCCGCGGTGCTGGACGAGATGGCATCTTTCCGCGACGGCGTGATGCTGCGCTCGGATCAGAAGCGCGGTCGGCCCCTGACGGTTGCAGAGGTGGCCGGCGAGTGGCAGCGCCACACTCGGCGGCTCCGGGTCGCGAGTCTCTGGCCGTCGCTCGCCGACCGGGAGATCAGGACTCTCCGCCATGGACGGCACGGGTATCCGCGCAGGTTGGTGGAGGATGGAGAGGCGCCAGAGCTGTTGTTCGTGCGCGGCGACCTCCGCGTGGTCGAGGGTCCGGCGGTCGCCATAGTCGGGACCCGGCGTGCGACGCACTACGGGATGGAGGTCGCAGCAGAGATCGCGGGCGACCTCGCCCGCGCAGGTGTCTGCATCGTCTCCGGGATGGCTGCCGGCATCGATGCCGCCGCTCACGAGGGGGCGCTCGGGGCGCTCCAGGCGGGGCCGGCGGTCGCGTTCCGCGCCTCACTCGCCTCGCTCGAGTCGGACGCGTCGGCCGCGCTGTCGGCGTCGTCCGCGTCGTCCGCGTCGTCCGCGTCGTCCGCGTCGGCGGGGAAGGACGGCAGTCCCGCCCCTCTGACGGAGGGAAGGCCTCTCGGTGTTCTCGGCGGAGGCGTGGACGTCTACTACCCGGCGCGCAACCGTCGACTGATCGATCGGGTGAGGCTGGCTGGTGCGGTGATCTCCGAGACACCCCCCGGGGAAGCCCCGGAGCCCTGGCGCTTCCCGTTGCGCAACCGCATCATCGCGGCTCTCGCACAGGTGGTGCTCGTGGTCGAGTCGACGAGATCGGGCGGATCGATGCACACGGTCGAGGCAGCGCTTCGTCGTGGCCGCGAGGTCTTCGCCGTGCCTGGTTCGGTCCGGAGCCCGAGCTCGGAGGGCACGAACGAGCTGCTGAACGCCGGAGCTCACGTGGCTCGCGACGCGACAGACGTGATGGTCGCGCTCGAGGCAGCGTGCAGCGCCGAAGGGATCCCGCCTCCGCGCCAACAGACGGGACGGGGAGCTGCTGGCGCGAACCGGCTCGGTCGTGACGCGGTCAAGCGGCTCCTACAGGGCTGCTCGGACGACGAGCAACGCCTCTACGGGGCACTCGACGACCACCCCACCACGGTCGACTCCCTGTGCGAGCGGGTCGACCTCGGGCTCGGTGCCGTCCTGCTGGCGCTCGACCGCCTCATGGAGCTCGGACTGGCAGCTCCGGCAGAGGGAGGGTGGCGGCGATCGTGAGGGGAGCTCGCGCACCGCCCTCAGCTCGACGCAGCCAGGCGTCCTCGGACGGTCCGGTCGAGGATGCCGAGCGTGGCGCGGAGCGCGCCCTCCGAGATGACCGGGAAGATCTTGGCTTCCTTCCAGACCGGGTCGATCTCGGACCAGTCGTAGTAGGAGGTGACGAGCGTCTTGCCCTCCTCGTCGGTGGGCTCCAGCCGGTATCCGTAGACATGGCCGATCTGGGGCCTGATCTGGCCGAGGATCGTCCACGCGATCTCCCGATCGGGCTCGAACCGCTTGATGGTGACCTCGACGTCGTAGAGCCCGAGCGGGTAGTCGTTGAGCGCTTCTCGGTCCATGTGGACGACGAAGGAGTCCCCGACAGCTCCGACCGGGTCGCCGTCCGCGCTCATCAACATGCCCGACGAATCGATGGCGACATGGCCGGCGGGATCACGCAGCACGTCGAAGATGGGTGTCGCAGGTGCGGGGATCGTCCGGGTGACCTCGATCCGCTCCGCGACCTCGATTCGCTCCGCGACCTCGTCGCCGGAGTTCGCCTCGTTCTCGGCCGTCACAGCTCGACTCCAGCTCTGTCGTGCCGTCTCGGTGTCGCTCGCGCCTGCTCAGGCCGCTCAGGCCGCTCGCAGCGCCTTCGACGGGTCGACGGCCTCGACGCCGAGCGCCTCGGCGACCGCCTCGTTCGTGCACTCCCCGCCGACGGTGTTCACACCTCCCCGCAGTACGGGATCGGAAGCGACAGCTTCGCTGACACCATGTTCGGCCAGCTCGACGACGTACGGGAAGGTGGCGTTGGTGAGGGCGTAGGTGGACGTGTGCGGCACGGCGGCGGGCATGTTGCCGACGGCGTAGTGGAGCACGTCGTGGACGAAGTAGCTCGGGCTCTCATGTGTCGTCTCGTGGGTGGTCTCGATGCAACCCCCCTGGTCCACCGCGACGTCGACGATGACCGCACCCGGCCTCATGTTGGCCACCATGTCGTCGGTCACCACGACCGGTGCTCGGCCTCCCGCGACGAGCACCGCCCCGATCAGCAGGTCGGCGTCGGCGATGGCGCGCTCGATCGAGCCGCGGTTCGATGCGATCGTCATGATCCGACCCTGGTGGATCTGGTCGACCCAGCGCAGGCGGTCGATGTTGCGGTCGAGCAGCAGGACCTCCGCCTCCATGCCCTGTGCGATCCATGCGGCGTTCCAGCCGACGTGGCCGGCTCCGATGACGACCACTCGAGCGGGGCGCACGCCCGGTACGCCGCCGAGGAGGATGCCGCGCGTGCCGTTGCGCTTCTCGAGCATGCTCGCCCCGACCTGCGTCGCGATCCTCCCGGCCACCTCGCTCATCGGTGCGAGCAGGGGCAGGTCTCCGGTCTCGGTCTGCACGGTCTCGTAGGCGATGCCGGTCGTCTTCGACTCGAAGAGCGCCTTCGCCACTTCGGGGTAGGCCGCCAAGTGGAGGTAGGTGAACAGGACGAGGTCCTCGCGCAGATAGACGAACTCGGATTCCTGCGGCTCCTTCACCTTGCAGACCAGTTCGGCGCCCCAGGCGTCCTCGCGGCCCACCATCCGCGCTCCGACCGCGGCGAAATCGTCGTCGGCGAACGAGGAACCGAGCCCTGCGCCGGTCTCCACGCGCACCTCGTGGCCCCGAGCCGTCAGCTCGCGTACGCCGTCCGGGGTCATGGCGACCCGGTTCTCAGCAGTCTTGACCTCAGCCGGGATTCCGATGATCACCGTTGATCCCCTTCCTCAACTCATGGCTCGGCTTCATGCTGCCCGATCGTGGCGCGCAGCGCTATCCGCAGACCGCAAGCGAGAGAAGCGCCGCGAGCTACCGACGACCAGCCTCCAGTACAAGGTACGTACGATATTCGTTGAAAAGCAGGCTGTAAATCACAAATCCGTCGTGAGAGCACCGTTGCGCGACGGATCGAGAGTTCGGTTCCGCCCGGTGTCACGCGTCCGAACCCGTCACCGCCCGCTGCGGTCGGCGCTTCTCCCTCGCTGTAGGGCTCCTGCCCGCCAGCGGGAGGACGCCGGCAGTGCTGTCACGGGCGGGCACCGGGACCCCACCGGGCCGCCACCGGGAACCGTTCGAGCGAGCGGTAGCCTGCATCGACCCGTCATGACGTCGACTCCTCCTGCCCCTGGCCCATCTCCTGTACCGAACAGGGATCCCGACTTCCACTCGTCCCCTCTCCCCGACGGGCGATGGCCGCTGCTCGAGCGCATCACTTCGCCGACGGACGTGAAGGCACTCTCGCTCGAGGAGTGCAACGAGCTCTCGTCCGAGATCAGGTCCTTCATCGTCGAGTCGGTCTGCCGGACCGGCGGCCACCTCGGTTCGAACCTCGGAGCGGTCGAGCTCACGATCGCCCTCCACCGGGTCTTCGACTCGCCCGAGGACGTCATCGTGTTCGACACCGGCCACCAGGCCTACGTCCACAAGATCCTCACGGGACGAGCCACCGGCTTCGCCCGCTTGAAGCAGGCAGGTGGGCTCTCCGGCTACCCGAACCGGCACGAGTCACCCCACGACGTCGTCGAGAACTCGCACGCCTCGACAGCCCTCAGCTGGGCGCACGGCATCGCCGTCGGCCGCTCGCTCGCCGAAGGGCGGGGGGAGCGACCCCGCGACGGCAGGATGCGACACGTCGTCGCCGTCGTCGGCGACGGGGCCCTCACCGGTGGGATGGCTTACGAGGCGCTCAACAACATCGGCCACTCCGCGGCTCGCGTCGTCATCGTGCTCAACGACAACGGGCGCAGCTACGCACCGACCATCTCGAAGCTCTCCGGCTCGCTCACCCAGCTGCGGCTCGACCCGCGGTACGTGCGGATCCGCGAGCGCGCGAGGACGATGCTGCGGGAGTTGCCGAACGGTCTCGGCCAGATCGCGTACACGTCTGTGCATGGCCTGACCGCCGCCCTCCGCGAGGTCGTCGAGCCGCACGTGTTCTTCGAGGCCCTCGGGGTCCGCTACACCGGCCCCCTCGACGGTCACGACATCGCCCAGGTCGAGCAGGCCCTCAGGCGCGCCTCGAGCTGGCCCGGGCCGATCGTCTTGCATCTGCTCACGAACAAGGGGAAGGGCTACGCCCCCGCCGAGGAGGACGACGTCGCCCGCCTCCACGACTACAAGGTCACCTCTCCTCGCGCCTCACGCTCTTTCTCCGAGGCGACCGACACCGTCCCGGTCCCGACAGAGGCCCCGGGCGAGAGCTACACCGAGGCCTTTGCAACAGCCCTGTTGGCCGAGGCGGCGAGAGACGAGCGCCTCGTCGCCCTCACCGCCGCCATGCCGGGGCCGACCGGGCTCCTCTCTTTCGAGGCGGCCTACCCCGAGCGCTTCTTCGACGTCGGCATCGCCGAGCAGCACGCCATGGCGGCGGCGGCCGGCATGGCGAGAGAGGGCCTCCACCCGGTCGTGTGCATCTACTCGACCTTCCTGCAGCGCTGTGTCGACCAGTGGAACCTCGACGTCGGCCTGCATCACGAGCACGTGACCGTCGTGGCGGACCGGGCCGGCATCACCGGGGACGACGGGCCGAGCCACCACGGCATCTACGACCTGCACACGGCCCTTTCCATCCCCGACCTGGCCGTCTACTGCCCGGCCGAGGCGGCCGAGGTGGCACCCCTCCTCCACGACGCCCTCGCCTATGAGGGACCGAGCCTCGTGCGCTACCCGAAGACCCCCTCCATAGGCCCGCTCGGGAGAAGGGGGGAGCCGGGGCGCCACCGCCTTCTTCGCGAGGGAGACGACGACGTCGTCCTCGTCGGCATCGGCAAGCTCGCTTCTGCCGCCCTCGAGGCCGCCGCCATCCTCGAGAGCAGCGGCGGGCCGCGTCCGACCGTCCTCGACCCGCGCGTCATCCGCCCGGCCGACCCCGACCTCGTCGCGGCCCTCAGCCGGGCACGCCTTCTCGTCACGGCCGAGGACGGCCTCGTTGAGGGTGGGGCCGGTTCCTACCTCGCCCGCCTCGCAGACGAGGAGGCGGCCGCCGAGGGACGGGAGGGACCGCGCAGCCTGAGCCTCGGCGTCCCTGTCGGCTTCCTCGCCCACGGCAAGCCGGACGACATCCTCGAGAGCCTCGGCCTCGACGCCCCCGGCATCGCCGCCTCCCTCTACGAGGCGGCGAGGCGTTACGGGATCGTGGAGGAGAAGCCGGAGGAGGAGCGCTTCGTCGAGGGTGAGCTCGACGACGACAGCAACAACAACGACGACAACGCCGACGACAACGCCGACGACGTCGTCGTCGACAACGCCGACCACGGCACCGACGACGGCGGGGAGGGCGAGCGCGACAGCGACGGTGACAGCAGAGGCCGGGGTGCGGGCAACGGCCGGGCCGAAGGCTTCGGTCAGTCGCTGTTCTCGAGCGGCTCGACGAGCTGAGGCCCCTCCGCCTTCGAGCTCCCGACCGCCGGTCCGACCCGGTAGCACTCGAGGAAGTCGTCGTCGGGCGGCGAGAGGAGGCTGCGTAGCTCGGAGTCATCGAGCTCTCCAGGCTCGAGCCACGTCTTGTAGTCATCCGGCCGTAGCACCACCGGCATTCGGTCGTGGATGGGGCTCATGAGCCCGTTCGCCGTCGTCGTGATGATGGTGCATGTCACGAGCCAGTCCTCTTCGGGCGAGTCGCGCCACACCTCATACAGGCCGGCGAACGCCAGCATCGCTCGATCCGCCGCGCGGAAGACCCACGGCTGACGCTTCACGCGGCTCGGACGTCGCGGGCCCGGTCGATCCGTGCGCTTCTGCTCGGCCGGCAGCAGCGGCCTCCCGGTGACTGGGTCGACGCGCTGCCATTCGTAGAAGGCGTCGGCCGGGACGATGCAGCGGCGGCGCGAGAGGGCGTTGCGGAACATCGGCTTGGTCGTGACCGTCTCCGCCCGTGCGTTGAAG
>JAJYGW010000014.1 GCA_021790615.1 Actinomycetes bacterium
CCTCGCGGGCGACTTCGTGCCCTATGCCGTGAACCTCGCCGCCCACGGCGCGAGCGAGGTGGTCCGCCCCTATCTCGGCCTCGCCGAGCGGCTCGGTCGCTGCCTGACGGCGCTCTGCGAGGGTCTGCCCGGACCGGTCGAGGTCTCCTATGCCGGCGGACTTGCCGGAGAGGACACCGGGATCCTCACGCTCTCCCTCTTGAAGGGGATCTTCGCGGAGGCCACCGAGGAGCCGGTGTCGTTCGTCAACGCGCCACGGCTGGCAGAGGAGCGAGGGCTCGAGGTGACCGCGTCGACGACGAGCACCTCGCGCGACTACGTCAGCCTGATCACGGCGCGATGCGGCGAGCACTCCGTCTCGGGCACGCTCGCCGGTCTTGGGATCTCAGTCACCGAGCGCATCGTGTCGATCGACGGGCAGAGGGTCGAGGTCCCGTTCGCTGCGAACATGCTCGTCGTGCGCAACGACGACCGCCCTGGCATGGTCGGCACGGTCGGGACCACCCTCGGCGACGCCGGGCTTTCGATCGTCTCGATGGCAGTCGGCCAGACCGAGGGCCACGCCGCGACGGCGCTCATGGTGCTCACGACGGACCGGCCCGTCCCGACCGACGTCCTCGAGCACCTGCGCAGGCAGGACGGGATCCTGGCCGTGCACCGGATGCTGGCGGGCTGAAAGGCTGGTGGGCTGAAGAGCCGGTGGGCCGAAGGGCTGGCGGGCTTGCAAGCAGGCCGGCTGAGGACCTCGCTCGGAAGAGGTCAGAGGCGGTCGGGGGGAGGGCAGATGGAACAGCGCCGGAAGAACGGGTTGATCGCGATGGGCGTCGGCCTCGTCGTCGCCGTGGTCGGTGAGCTCGTCTCGCCTTGGTGGGCAGTGACGGCCGTCGTGGCAGTCGTCGCGACCGCCTGCCTGATCGGTGGCGGGGTCGCCGTTGCTCTCACCTATCGCGAGGAGGCGGGTCGGGCTCCGGCGGCGCGCCTGTCCCTCGTCGCGGCCGGCGCCGGCCTGAAGCCGCGCGGCAGATCACGGGGGCGCAGAGAGGCGGGCGCCGTCGACACCGGCGCGGTGACGGCCTACGCCGCCCGCTTCAACGACGAGCTGGCCAGATGCGAGGAGCTCCTCGTGGGTCGGGCGGACGGCGAGGCGGACCGCGGGGCCGAGGGTGGCGGGGCCGAGGGTGGCGGGGGCGAGAGCCGGGCGGACGGCCGGGCGGTCACAACGACGTTCGACCTCGAGGCCGCCCGGGAGCGGCTGATGACGTTCGTGGCCAACCCGCTCTACGGCGAAGCGACCCGCCGCAGCCTCGTCGACGAGGCGAGAGTGCGGGACATCTCGGTGAAGCTCGCCACGGTGCTCTAGCCCCCTGGCCGGCCCGAAGGCTCGCAGGACTGCGCAGGTTCGACAGATCCTGCCAGGCTCCGCAGGCTCTGGCTCTGCCCTCACGGCACGGGCTTCGGCGCCGGGCGCGCCGACGGCCACGCCGAGCCTGCAAGACGGTCGAGCGGTTCGCCGCGCCAAGGCGGACCTTCTGTAACGTTGTCGACGAGACTGCTCGTGAGCGCGGAGGTCGGGACATGGACGGACGGAAGGCCGACAGCGATCCTGCGGCTCGTGACGGCCTGAGCCGCAGGCATTTCCTCGAGCTCCTCGGGCTCGGATCTGCCGGGGTGGTGCTCGGCTCCTGCAGCAGTGGCACCGGCAGTGCCGGCGGAGGCGGCCACAAGGGCAGCAGTACCACCACCACCACCGTGCCGAGCTTCCCGCTCGGCGCGTCGCAGAAGGCGAGCGGCGTCGTGACGGTCACGATGTGGCACTCGATGACGAGCGCGAACCTGTCGACGCTCCAGACCCTCGTGCGGCAGTTCAACGCCAGCCAGTCGAAGATCGTGGTGAAGCTGCTCGGCCAGGCCAGCTACACCGACACGTTCACTGCCTATCGCACCGCGCTGACGAGCCCGTCGACCCTGCCTGCGATCGTCCAGATCCAGTCGATCAGCCTGCAGGACATGATCGACAGCCGGAGCATCGTCCCCGCTGCTGCGGCGCTCCGCGCGGACACGTCGTTCGATGCCTCGGACGTCATCCCTGCAGCCTCGAACTACTTCACCGTCAACGGGATCCAGTACGCAATGCCGTGGAACTGCTCGGCGCAGATCATGTACTACAACAAGAAGACCTTCGCGAGCGCCGGCCTCGACCCGAGCAAGCCACCGGTGAGCTTCGCCGAGTACCACGACATGTCGGCACAGCTGAAGTCGAGGGCCGCGCTTCCCTACGGCACCGCGATCAAGCTCACGTCCTCGAACGTCGAGGACTGGGTGGCCAAAGCCGGCGCGCTGATGTTGAACAACTCCAACGGGCGGCACGGCCGCGCGACGGCGGTCGAGTTCGGTGGCAGCGTCGGGAAGCAGGTCATGTCGTTCCTCTCCGACATGTTCTCCTCGAAGCTCGCCGAAGCGACGATCGCCACCAACTACGACAACCTCCTCGCCATCGCGAACGGGTCGGTCGCGATGGCGATCGAGACGAGCGCCGCGCTCGGCACGGTCCTCAAGATCATCGGTGGCGGCCAGTACCACAACGTCACGCTCGGTGTCGGGCCGATCCCGGGCATCGACGGGCCCGGAGACGGCGTTCCGTACGGCGGCGCCGGCCTCTACATCGTGAAGGACCGGTCGCCTGAGGAGCAGGACGCCGCCTGGCAATTCATCAAGTTCCTCCTCTCGCCGTCAGCGATGACCACATGGGCGATCGGCTCGGGATACATCCCGATCACACGGTCCGCTACCGAGACCGCTGCCATGAAGAAGGAATGGTCTGACACGCCGCAGATGCGAGTCGCCTACGAGGAGATCGCCAGCACCAAGCCCAATGTCGCTACCGCCGGTGCGGTGTCGGGGGCGCTCGCCCAGATCGAGACGGACGTCCAGAACGCGATGAGCGAGATCTCGAACGGGACGTCGCCCACCTCCGCGCTCGCGTCGGCGGTGTCGGCCGGGAACCAGGCCATCAGCGCCTACAACAGCAGCGTCGGAGGATGACGCCAGCTGCCGTCCGCCTCGAATCCGTCACGAAACGCTACGCCTCCACCCTCGCCCTCTCCTCCCTCACGCTCACGGCCGAACCGGGGGAATTCCTCGTTCTGCTGGGACCTTCGGGCTGCGGCAAGTCAACGGCTCTGCGCGTCATCGCGGGGCTCGAGCGGCCGACCTCGGGCTCGGTGCGGATCGGCGACCGCATCGTCGACGACGTCGAGCCGAAGGACCGCGACGTCGCCATGGTCTTCCAGAGCTACGCGCTCTATCCACACCTGAGCGTCCGGCGGAACATCGAGTTCCCGCTGCGCTCGCGACACATCGCGGCCTCGGAGCGGGACCGGCGCGTGACCGATGCCGCCCGCTCGCTCCAGCTCGAGCAGTTGCTCGACCGAAAGCCGGCGCAGCTGTCAGGCGGCCAGCGTCAGCGCGTCGCCCTCGCCCGGGCCATCGTGCGCGAGCCGAAGGCGTTCCTCATGGACGAGCCGCTCTCGAACCTCGACGCACGGCTTCGGGTCGAGATGCGGGCCGAGCTGATCGAGTTGCATCGCCGCACCGGCACGACGGTCCTCTACGTGACCCACGACCAGGTCGAGGCCATGACGATGGGGGATCGCATCGCGATCTTGAACGAGGGCGTCCTCCAGCAGGTGGGGACGCCGAAGGACGTCTACGGCCGGCCGGCCAACGTGTTCGTGGCCGGGTTCATCGGGAGCCCTCCGATGAACCTCTTCCCGGGCGAGCTCGTGGGGGAGGACGGCGTGACCATCGGCGTCAGGCCGGAGGACTTCACGCTCGGAGGCGCCGCCGGCCCGGTGAAGCTCGCGGCCCAGGTCTCGCTCGTCGAGTCGCTCGGCCATGAGCACCACGTGGCGTGCCGGGTCGCGGCGCCCTCGCTGTCGAGCGAGCCGCTGGTGCTCGTGCGACTGCCGGCGTCGGTGTCACCGCCTTCGCTCGGCGAGGGTGTGACGCTGGCGGCGAGCGGGCCGGTCTTCCGTTTCGACAGCGAGAGCGGGGTGAACCTCGAGCTTGCCGGCAAGACCGGTGCGGCCGCCGGCGACGGATCGGGGTTCAGATGAGATCGCGTCGCGTCCGGGACGTCCTCCTCGCCTATCTGATGACCGTTCCGGCGTTCGCCGCGTTCGTGATCTTCGTCTTCTATCCCCTCGTGAAGACGGTTTACCTCGGCTTCTACCGTGTGGCGCCGTTCCCCGGGCTGCCGTCGCACTACGTCGGGTTCTCGCAGTACTCGACGGTGCTCTCGCACTCGCAGTTCCTGGCGCCGCTCTTCAACTCGACGTTGTTCGTCCTGTTCACAGTTCCGACGGGCATCGCCATCGGACTCGGCATGGCCGTGGCTGCGCACCGCCAATTGCGCGGGATCCGCCTGTTCCGCATCGTGTTCTCGTCGACCATCGCAACGTCGGTCGCCGTCGCCTCGGTCATCTTCTTCACGCTGCTCGACCCGACGACCGGTCTGTTCGCGTACTGGATCGGCCAGCGCGGCGGGACGGGACTGCTCGGCAACCCCACCTTCGCACTGCCGGCGGTGGCGGTGGTGTCGGTGTGGCAGAACCTCGGTTTCTCGTTCATCCTCATGAGTGCCGCCCTCGCCTCGGTGCCCGAGGATCTGCTGGAGGCGGCGGCTATCGACGGGGCGTCGGGGGGGCGGCGCTTCTTCCGGGTCACGATGCCACTCATCTCGCCCACGCTGTTCTTCGCCGCGATCGTCGGCGTGATCGCAGGGTTCCAGACGTTCGGCCAGATCGACCTGTTGACCCAGGGCGGCCCCAACGGTCACACGAACGTCCTGCTCTACCAGATCTACACCACCTTCTACATCAACGCCGACACGGGAACGGCGTCGGTCATGGCAGTCGCCCTGTTCCTCATCCTCGTCCTCTTGACCCTCGTCCAGTTCTCCCTCATCCAGCGGAAGGTCTTCTATGCGGACGAGCGTTAGGACCTCGCTCCGCTACCTGCTGCTGGCCGCCATCGCGGTCGTGGTGCTGTTCCCGATCTACATCACCGTCGTCAATGCCTTGCTCCCCGTTCAGCTGATCGGCCACCGGCCGCCGGTGCTGTTCCCGTCGCACCCGCTCTGGAGCGACTTCTCACAGGCATGGTCGGGCGGGTCCCTGAGCCAGTACCTGCGCACGAGCGCGATCGTCTCGATATCGATCACCGTGGGCTCGGTGGCGACGTCGGTGCTCGCGGCCTATGCGTTCGCCTTCCTCGAGTTCCCGCTGAAGCGGGTGCTGTTCGGGCTGTGCCTCGCCACGCTCATGGTCCCGGCCGAGGTCACGATCACCCCGAACTACCGAACGATCCGGGTGTTCGGCTGGTTCGACACGTACCCCGCCCTGATCGTCCCGTTCGTCGCGAGCGGCCTCGGCATCTTCCTGTTCCGGCAGTCCTTCCGCCAGCTTCCCCGCGAGCTCAGGGATGCGGCGGTGCTGGACGGGTACGGGCATTGGCGCTTCCTGTTGCGCGTGGTGCTCCCGCTCAACCGCCCGATGCTCTCCGCCTTCGCGATCTTCGCCTGGCTCGGCGCGTGGAACCAGTACCTCTGGCCGCTGCTCGTCACGAACACCGATGCCCGGCGGACCGTGCAGGTAGGTCTCCGCCAGCTGGAGGGGTTGTCGGTAAGCGCGCCCAACGTGGTGTTCGCCGGGACGATCCTCGCCGCACTGCCGATCTTCGCCGTCCTGTTCCTGTTCCAGCGCCAGCTCGTGCGCGGGCTGACTGCGGGCGCCGTGAAGGGCTGAACGTGTGGCGGCGCCTGAGCCGCAGCGCCCGGCTCTGGTCGCCCGGGAAACGATAGGCGCGAACCCTGGGAGACTTAGCCGTCATTTCGCCGGCTTTCGCGCCAGGCGTTCGCGCCTATCGATTCCCGGGCCCTGGAGTGCGTGACTCGCAGCCCTTGTCCCCGATGCGTCCCCGATGCGTCCCCGATGCGTCCCCTATGAGTCCCCGGTGCGTCCCCGGTGCGCCGCCGGCTTGACGGAATGGCTGCCTTCGCCCACACTGGTGTGGACATGCCGAGCACGATCACCCTCTTCCTGCTCCTTACCTGACGGCGAGCGCCATAGCGCTCGCCACGACCTCCTGTGCCCATTTCGGGCCGGGAGGTTTTTTGTTGCCCGAGCTCTCTTTCCCTCCATTCGACACAGCTTGAAGACCCCACGCACACCGACCACGAGGTAGACCGATGACAGCGAAGACGACACCACCGCCCACCGACGAGAGGGTCGTGATCTTCGACACGACGCTTCGCGACGGCGAGCAGGCGCCGGGCATCTCGCTCGACGCCGGCGAGAAGCTCGAGATCGCCGAGCAGCTGGCCCGCCTCGGTGTCGACTACCTCGAGGCGGGCTTCCCGGTGGCGAGCGAAGGGGAGTTCGAGGCGGTGCAGGCGATCGCGCGCAACGTCCAGGGACCGGTCGTCTGCGGGCTCTCCCGGACGAACCTCGCCGACGTCGACCGCTGCTACGAGGCGGTGAGGGACGCCGACCGTTCCCGCATCCACGTCTTCATCTCGACGAGCCCGAGCCATATGGAGCACATGCTCAAGATGACGGAGGCTCAGGTGCTGACCGAGGTTCGGAGCGGCGTGAGCCGGGCCCGCGAGCACCTCGACGACGTCGAGTTCTCGCCGCAGGACGCAACGAGGACGCCCCTCGACTTCATGCTCGAGGTGCTGGCCGCGTCCGTCGAGGCCGGGGCGACGACCCTCAACATCCCCGACACCGTCGGCTACGGCATCCCCTGGGACTTCGGGGACCTGATCGCGCACGTACGCCGTGAGGTGCCCGGCGACTACGTCATCTCGACTCACTGCCACAACGACCTCGGGCTCGCCGTCGCGAACTCGCTCTCGGGCGTGCGCAACGGGGCCCGTCAGGTCGAGGTCTGCGTCAACGGGCTCGGCGAGAGAGCGGGCAACGCTGCGCTCGAGGAGGTGGTGATGGCGCTCGAGATCCGATCCGACCAGTTCCCCGGCCTGGCGACGGCAGTCCGCACCGAGGAGCTGGCGCGGACGAGCAGGATGGTGTCGCGCCTCACGGGCTACCAATTGCAGTGGAACAAGGCTGTCGTCGGGCGGAACGCCTTCGCCCACGAGTCGGGCATCCACCAGCACGGCGTCCTTGCCGAGCGCTCCACCTACGAGATCATCGACGCTGCCTCCGTCGGCCAGGTGGGCAGCCAGATCGTGCTCGGCAAGCACTCCGGTAGGCACGCCTTCTCCGAAACGCTCGAGAAGCTCGGCATCGTCGTCCGAGGCGACGCCCTCAATGCCGCCTTCGCCCGGTTCAAGGAGCTGGCCGACCGCAAGGTGCAGCTCACCGACGCCGACCTCGAGGCGATCGTGGCCGAGGAGGTCGGGACGGCCCTCGAATCCGGCTACAGCCTGGACGTGCTCGAGGTCACCGGCGGCACCGCTTCGGTGCCGAAGGCTCGAGTGGTCGTGTCCCGGGACGGTCACAGGTCCGAAGCCGTAGCCGAGGGCGATGGCATGATCGACGCCGCCTGCCAGGCGATCCGCCGCGCCACCGGCATCGACGC
>JAJYGW010000218.1 GCA_021790615.1 Actinomycetes bacterium
TCACCAAGGCGCCGACGCCGGTGAGGGCTGTGAACCGGGCGTTCACCAAGTCGGAGCGTCCGGAGCTTTTAGGTGAGGCAACGAATCAGCGCTCCCGGAGGATTTGACGTGAGGCAACAGGGATGGCGTTCGTCCGCCGGACCTGGGCGGGAGTAGGTTGCGTGCGCTCATGATCGCTCGATTCCGTCGACGTCCTGGTCTGCCGGGGGGTCACCGTCCTCGCCGTGTCATCCTCGTCACGGTCGCCGTCGTTGCCCTGATCAGCCTCGTGATCGCAGAGGTGGCCGCAGACGTGGTCAACTCGGGGGCCCCGACGGCGCTGCTCGAGGAGCGGAGCTACGTGGCGGCGGTCGTGCCCATCATCGACGAGTCGACCGCCCTCCTGCCGTGGTTGCACGAAATTCGCAGCGACGCTCCGAAGCTCGGCCGCCAAGGGCTGTTAGAGGCGTTGGGTCGCCTCGTGACCGGCTCGGTCCAGGTCCAGCAACAGCTGGACAGCCTCGGCATCCCCGTCCCGAGCGCCCACGTCGACGATCTCCTCCGCTCGGCCTTCGCCGATCGCAGCCACGCGGTCCGCGCGCTCGCAGGCACCGTCACCGCCGCCCTCGGCGGCGGCGCGAGCGCCCGCGGCACCACCCTCGCCCGCCTCCAGGCCGTCGGGAGCGAGCTGAGGCGGTCGGACGAGGAGTATGTGGGTTTTGTGCGGGCGGTGCCGAAGAAGGCGCGGGAGCACTCCGTCCCGCTCCCGTCGAGCTCGTGGTCCTCGGCCGACCCGTGGAGCGCGACGGCCCTGCAGGCCTACACGACCACGCTCACGTCGGACAGCGCGCTCGCGCTTCGCCACGACCTCGCGATCCTCGCGGTCACCGTGGAGCCGCCGGTGCTCCGCATCACGCCCACCACGACGTCGACGACGACGACCTCGACCACCACGACGACCACGAGCACGACCAGCACCACCACCACGACGACCACGACCACGACCATCCCGGGCCAGCCGACGACGACCACCGTCCCGAACACCACGTCGACCACGACCACGTCGACGACGTCGACCACCACCACCACGACGACGCTGCAGGTGCCTCCCGCTAACACGACGTCCTGGTTGGCGCCGACGAAGCAGTTGACCGCCATCGTCGTCGTGGCCAACGGGGGGAACGTGGACGAGCACGGCGTCGTGATCAGGGCGACGTTCGCACCGATCGTCGTCCCGCCGAAGTCGGGCACGTCGGGCACGTCGGGCAACTCAGGCAAGTCGAGCAAGTCCGCATCGAAGACCGGGCACCGCAAGCCGGTCGTGCCGCCTCTTCCGGAGTCGGTCAGCCACCGTGTGGGACTGCTCGCGGCCGGAGACTCGCTCGAGGTGCAGATGCCAACGTTCGAGGTGAAGCCGGGCTTCCTCTACGAGTTGACCGTCACCATCTCGGCGCCGGGACATGCCACCGGCATGAGCGACACGAAGTCGGTTCGGATCGAGATCGTCTGAGCCGTCCGATCGAGCCTCGCCTCCGACCTGGCGAGGCTCAGTCAGGCAGGCGTCGGCGATCCAGGACCGGGTTCGGGCTCAGGGTCGGGCTCGCGCTCGGCGTCGACAACGAGCGCCCGCCGCTTGTACCAGGCCGCCTCCGCTCGTGCGGCCACCTCGATCGACGGCCGGCCGAGACGTGTGGCCGCACGCGCCACGTCGGCGTGCTCGGCCTTCACCCGCCCGGGGCTCACCTTCACCCGGATCGGCATCCCGTCCACGTCAACCTCCGTCTCGGAGCGCGCCACGCCCCAGCGATCGACCTCGTGCCTTCGCACCCCGAGCGACCCGGTCTCTGCCTGGAGCGTGGCGGCGAGCTGGGCGGCGAGGGCCGCATCGGCAAGAGCACTCACCACGTATGCCGGTCTGCCCTTCTTCATGACGATCGGCGTGAGCCAGGCGTCGAGGGCGCCGGCGTCCATCAAGACCGAGACCGCATGGGCGAGTGCCTCTCCCGTGGCGTCGTCGACGTTCGTCTCGAGCACCACGAGCGGCCGGTGGACGTCCTCGAGCGGGAACCCCTCGGCCACGCCCTCGCCGACCACGACCTGCAGGCAGTTCGGCATCCCCTCGATCTCGCGGGCGCCGGCCCCGTAGCCCGTCGCAGCGATCGTCATGGCAGGCATCGCCCCGAAGGACGAGCCCCACGCCTTGACCATGGCCGCGCCGGTCGGCGTCGTCAGCTCGACGTTCAGGTTGCGGCCGACCGTCGGCACGCCCCTCAGGAGGTCGACGACGGCCGGCGCCGGGTTCGGCAGCAACCCGTGCTGCGACCGGATCACGCCGGTCCCCGTGACCACCGCACTCGACGCGACCATGTCGACGTCGAGCAGGTGCAGAGCGGCCGCAGATCCCACGATGTCGACGATGGTGTCGTGGCCGCCGACCTCGTGGAAGTGCACCTGGGCCGGTGAACGCTGGTGCAGGCGTCCCTCGGACTCAGCGAGCGCCTGGAACGCAGCGATCGCCCGTTCACGCACCCGGTCGGGGAGCCGCGCCTCCTCGAGCACGCCCTGGATGTGCATCCAGGTCCTGACCACGCTGTCGCCCCGCGCCCCGACAACCGCACGTGTGCAGGCCAGGCCGTTGCGCATGGCGGTCTCGAAGTCGAGCCACCATCCCCCGATGGGCAGTTGCTCCAGCAGCCGGAGCAACTGGTCGACGTCCGCGCCGGCGTCCACCAGCGCGCCGAGCGTCATGTCGCCGGCGATCCCCGAGAAACAGTTGAACCACGCGACCCCCCGCTTCCCGCCCACTCCAGTCACCGGAGCAGCCGTGCCACGGCGCACGCGGCGCCGTACCCGTTGTCGATGCCGACGACGGTCACCCCGGCAGCGCAGGACGACAACATCGCGAGCAGCGCCGTGACGCCCTCGAGAGCGGCCCCGTATCCCACGCTCGTCGGCACCGCGACGACCGGAGCGGGCGTCAGGCCACCGACGACGCTCGCCAGTGCGCCCTCCATCCCGGCCGCGACCACGACGGCGTCGGCGTCGAGCAGGTCGTCGATCGAGGCCAGTATCCGGTGCACACCGGCGACCCCGCAGTCGGCGAGGAGGTCCGGTGCGAAGCCGTAGGCGCGAAGCGTCGTGACGCACTCCTCCGCGACCGGGAGGTCGGCGGTCCCCGCCGTGCAGACGACGACCCGTCCCGGGCGAGAGGTCGCCGGGCGCCAGACCAGGGTCGCCAAGCTGCCCGGCGACAGTGATCCCGGCACCTGCTCCCCGGCCGGGCATCGGTCCAGGCAGGCCGCCGCTTGCTCGGCGGTGGCCCGCGTGACGACCACCGGACCGGAAGATCCCGACAGCAGCTCTGCCACGATCCCGGCGCACTGGGCGGCCGTCTTGCCGGGGGCGTACACGGCCTCCGGCCGGCCCTGGCGGAGCGTCCGATGGTGGTCGACCTTGGCGTAGCCGAGCTCCGTGAAGGGCAGCCGGTGCAGCCGCGCCACAGCCTCGTCCGCCGTCATGGCGCCAGTTGTCACATCATCGAGCAGCCGTCTCAGTTCGAACTCGTCCATCGCGCTCACTATCCTGCCCGCATGACGGGCACGGGGCGACACGAGGTGCACAAGGTCGCCTTCTTCGGGCCCCACGGCACCTTCACCGAAGAGGCGCTCGTATCGGTGCCCGAGCTGGCGGCGGCGGAGCACATCCCCTACGCGACGATCCCAGACGTCCTTCGCGCGGCCGAGTGCGGCGAGGTCGACCTCGCCGTCGTCCCGATCGAGAACTCCATCGAAGGGACGGTGTCGGCGACGCTCGATCACCTGATCTTCGACTCCGATCTCCTGATCCAGCTCGAGGCCGTCCTCGACGTCCACCTCCACCTGCTGGGGGCACCGGGCACTCGCCTCGAGGAGGTGCGCTCGGTCGTCTCGTTCCCTCATGCGAGCGCGCAGTGCCGGCGGTTCATCCGCCAGCAGCTCGGCAACGCCGAGGTCCTGGCGGCCAATTCGACCGCCGACGCGGCACGACTCGTCGGCGAGGAGCATCCGCCCGGAGTCGCCGCCATCGCCCCGCGCCTCGCCGGTCACCTCTACGGGCTCGACACGCTGGCGGAGGGGATCGAGGACTACGGGGGGAACCAGACACGTTTCTTGGGGGTGGCAGAGCATCGGGTACCTCGTCCCACCGGACACGACAAGACCACGATCGTCTGCTTCCAGGCCTCAGACCACCCGGGCAGCCTGCACGAGATCCTCGGCCAGTTCTCGGCCCGCAACCTCAACCTCACGAAGATCGAGTCCCGCCCGACCAAGCAGGGACTCGGCGACTACTGCTTCGTGATCGACCTCGAGGGCCACGTGAGCGACGAAGTCGTCGGCGACTGCCTGCGGGAGCTGCACCTGTCGCTCGCCGGCTGCAAGTTCCTCGGTTCCTATCCTGCTGCAGACGAGCACGGCCCGGCGTTGCGCGAGCAGATCTCCGAGGGCCGTCGCCTCGCCGGCGAGTGGATCGACGGGATCCGCAGGCTCGTCGCCGACTGAAGCGCTGCCGGTCAGCCGGTCGCCGCACCGCCCGGCACGCCCGCGAGATCGAGGGCGCCGAGGGACTCCTCGTGTGGGGGCACGGCACCATTCTTGTCGACCTGTGAAGCCTCTGTGTCCCGCCGCCGCGCGTAGGCTGAGCAGGCCTGCCGTGGCGCGTGACCGAGCGCCGCGACCAGGAGGGATGGCAGAGCGGACGAATGCAACGGTCTTGAAAACCGTCGGGTGATGAGCCCCGTGGGTTCGAATCCCACTCCCTCCGCCGAGACGACCTCGTACAGGCGGTACCCGTCGATACCATCGACTCCCGATGGCCAAGACGGTGCCAGGCAACGGCAGCGCGCCGGTGGCGCTCGCCGCGCCCGAGAAAGTGGAGCCGGCGGGACGGGGACGGTCGCGGGCGTTCCTCGCGGTCGCCGTTCTCGTCCCACTTCTCCTCGTCGGCCTCATCGGCTACGCGGTCACGCAGGCCGGCCGCACGACGACAGGTCTCCGGGCGGCCACGGGCCTCTATCTCGTCGTCTACCCGCCGGCCAGGCAGAAGGTTCCGGCTCCGATCGTCCTGCAGCGGCTCGGCGGCGGCACCCCGCTCGTCCTCGGAGGCGCGATCGGTCGACCTTACGTCGTGAACTTCTTCGCCTCGTGGTGCCCGCTCTGTCGCGAGGAGCTGTCCGCCCTCGCGTCGGTCGCCCGGACGGGGGGCGTCTTTTTCATCGGCGTGGACACAGACGACACATCTCCGGGCACGGCGCTCTCGCTGCTGCACCAGGCAGGGGCGAGCTATCCGGTCGGAGTGGCGCAGGCGCCTCTCGCACAGGCGTACGGTGCCGAGGGGCTACCGACGACGGCGTTCGTCAACGCGCAGGGGAGGATCGTCGCGATGTACCTCGGACGGCTGACGCGGTCCCAGCTCGCGACCTATGTCGCCGACCTGAAGGCGGGCAAGCGGCTCTGAGGTGGCTCCGATGCCGCACGGTACGCTCCCTCTCGTGCCACTGAGCTCGAGGGAGGCGACTCACCAGCTGACCGGTCCGGGTCAGATGTTCGAGGTCGCCGAGGAGATCGTCGACGGTCGCCCGACGAGGGTCTGGAAGAACTGCCCGCCGTCCTTGCGCTCGATCCTGGAGCTGTCCCGGTTGCACGGGGACAAGACGTTTCTCGTCTACGAGGACGAGCGGATGACCTTCGAGGAGCACTTCGTGGAGGCGGTCGCCTTCGCCCGCGCTCTCACCGAGCGCTACGGCGTCGGCGTCGGGGACCGGGTCGCGATCGCGATGCGGAACTTCCCCGAGTGGGTCATAGCCTTCTGGGGCGCGGCTACCGTCGGAGCCGTCATCGTCCCCCTGAACGCCTGGTGGACCGGACCCGAGCTCGCGTACGGATTGGAGGACTCGGGCACGACCGTGCTCGTCCTCGACCGCGAGCGGCTGGAACGCATCGCACCCCACCTGGACGAGCTCGAGGAGGTGGGTCTCGCTCATGTCGTCGTCGCACGGGCCGACGACCCCGGGGGGCACGAAGGCCACACCGGCGAGCTGCCGCCGGGCCTGGCGGAGCGGGCCGAGCGCATGGAGGAGGTGCTCGCCGAGCTCCGCCCGCCGAAGGCGGGGGCGGTCCTCCCGCCTGCCGACGTCACCCCTGACGACAACGCCACGATCTTCTACACCTCGGGCACGACAGGGCGACCGAAGGGTGCGCTCGGCACGCAACGCAACATCTGCACCAACCTCATGAGCCTCGGATTCGTCGCGGCCCGGGCGCAGCTCACCTCGAGCGAGGAGATGCGCGCCAACACCGAGACCGGCGCCGCGCAGAGCGCCTACCTGCTCTCGGTGCCGCTCTTCCACGCGACGGGTTGTCACTCCATCCTCGTCGCCAACACGGCGGCAGGCGGGAAGCTCGTGATGATGCGGCGTTGGAACCCCGAGCGAGCGCTCGAGCTCATCGAGCGCGAGCGGGTCACCGTCTTCGGAGGCGTGCCGACCATGGCCTGGCAGGTGATCGAATCGCCCGACTTCGAACGGCGCGACACCTCGAGCGTCAGTTCCGTCGCCTATGGAGGCGCGCCCGCACCTCCGGAGCTCGTGCGGAAGATCCGTGAGCACTTCCCGTCCGGCTCCGCCTCGAACGGCTACGGGCTCACCGAGACGTCCTCGGTCACGAGCATGAACTCGGGAGAGGACTACTTCGACAAGCCGGACTCGGTCGGTCCGCCGGTCCCCGTCGTGGACGTCCGCGTCGTCGGGCCGGATGGGGAGGACGTGGCCACCGGCGAGACGGGCGAGCTCTGGATCAAGGGGCCGAACGTCGTGCGCGGCTACTGGAACAATCCCGAGGCGACCGCCCTCACCTTCACCGACGGCTGGCTGCACACCGGCGACGTCGCCAAGCTCGACGACGAAGGCTTCATCTACATCGTGGACCGGGCGAAGGACATGGTGATCCGTGGCGGCGAGAACGTCTACTCAGTCGAAGTCGAGTCGGCGATCTTCGAGCACCCGGCGGTCGACGACGCGGCGGTTCTCGGCGTGCCCCACGACGTGCTCGGCGAAGAGGTCGGGGCTGTCGTGGTCCTGAAGCCGGGCCGATCGCTCACCGAAGACGAGCTGCGCGCTCACGTCGCCGAGCGCATCGCGGGGTTCAAGGTGCCCGCTCACATCTGGTTCATCGAAGGCGATCTGCCGCGCAACCCGGCAGGCAAGGTGCTGAAGCGTGAGCTACGCGAGCAGGTGGTCGGCTCGTGACCGGACCTCACGGTCGCCCTCTCGGGGAAGAGCCCGGCTTCGGTACCCGGAGCGTGCACGGCGCGGCCGCCTCACGCGCGGGTTCCGGCGAGATCGCACAGACGCCGGCGAGCGTGCCGATCTACCAGACGTCCACGTGGCGTTTCGAGACGGGGGACGAGTTCGCCGAGGTGCTCGCCGGCAACCGTCCCGGGTATGCCTACGGCCGGGGCTACGGCAACCCGACCGTCGAGGCGTTCGAGTCGCTCATGGCCGCGCTCGAGCGCACCGAGGCCGCCTTCGCCTTCTCGTCGGGCATGTCGGCCGTCCACGCCGTGTGCATCTCCTCCGC
>JAJYGW010000109.1 GCA_021790615.1 Actinomycetes bacterium
TGAAGTGGGCGAGGCGGCTCCGGCAGAGCTCCATCAACTCGACTGCCAGAGCGTCGTCCGGCGCCACGCCGGGAGCCGGCTCGACCACCGCCAGGACCATCTCGCCCCAGTCGTCGTCAGGCACCCCGATCGTGGCGGCATCACCCACCCGAGGGTCCTCGAGCAGCACCGCGTCCACCTCGGCCGGGTAGATGTTCACGCCTCCCGAGATGATGAGGTTGGCCGAGCGGTCAGTGAGGTAGAGGTATCCGTCGGCGTCCACGTAGCCCACGTCACCGACCGAGAAGTAGTCGCCCAGGTATGTCGACCGGGTCTTCTCCGGGTCCTTGAAGTACTCGAAGCGACCCGCCTCCGGCGCCTTGATGTACACGAGGCCGGGCTCGCCGGCGGGCAGGTCACCGCCGTCCGGCCCCACGATCCGCACGATGTCGGGAGGCACCAGCCGTCCCACCGTGCCGGGGCGGCTCAGCCATGCGGCGGAGTCGACCCAGGTTGCCGTCCCTTCGGTGGCGGCGTAGTACTCGTGCACGATGGGGCCGAGCCACTCGATGAGCCGGCGCTTGACGTGCACGGGACACGGGGCTGCCCCATGCAGGACGAAACGCAAGCTGCTCGCATCCCGACCTTCCCGCTCCCCCTCGGGCAGCGACAGCAGCCGGTGGAACATCGTCGGCACCATGTGGACGTGCGTCACGCCGTGGCGCTCGACCAACTCGAGCATGGACGAGGCGTCCCAGCCGTCCATGAGGACGACCGTGGCGCCGAGTGTGAGCGGGATGCCGAGCGAGAAGGCGAGCGGCGCGGCGTGGTACAGCGGCCCTGTGCACAGGTGCACATCGCCCGGCTCAGGTGCGAACAGCCCGAGCACGGCAAGCGAAGTCGGCGGCCGCCGGTCCCGGTAGACGCCTTTCGGTCGGCCTGTCGTCCCGGACGTGTACAGCATCGTGCCGCCGAGCACCGGCTCTTCGATGTCCGAAGCGTCCACGCCCGACACGAGCTCCTCGTAGCTCTCGAAGCCGTCGATCATGCCGCCGACGGCGACGCACAGCGTGGAATCGGGCAGCCCACCGACAGCATCGCGCGCCACGGTAGCGAAACGGGCGTCGGCGATCACCACCTTCGCCTCGCAGTCCTTGATGATGTAGGCGGCTTCACCGGCTGTGAGATGCCAGTTCACCGTCGTCATGCGAACGCCGGAACGCTGGCACGCGGCGTACACCTCGACGAACTCCAGGCGGTTGGAGCAGATGAGAGCCAGGCCGTCCCCGGCGGTGACGCCGTTCGCCTGCAACACCCGCGCGAGCTGGTTCGCGCGGGCGTTGAGCTCACCATAGGACTCGACGCGCGCACCGGCTATCACCGCCGGCCTCTCTGCGTCGGCGGCAGCGTGCAGGGCGACCGTCATCCCGAGGGCAGCCGCAGAGGCGGGATCCGTCAGCGTGGCGGTCTCAGAGAGCGCCATGTCAACCTCTCCTCAACTCGAACAGCGGCAGCTGTCGCCCGTCCTCGAGCGGCTCCCAGGTCACCTGGACCGGTGCGCCGACGTGCACCTCGCCGGGCTCACAGCCGACGAGGTTCGCCATGAGCCGGGCGCCCTCGTCGAGGTCGACGAGCACGACGGCGTAGTGCTCGGTCTCGCCCATCCTCTCGGGCCGGTGCTCGACGGTGGCGGCGTGCACGACACCCTGGCCCGACGCCTCACGCCAATCGAGGCACGATCCGTGGCAGCGCGGGCAGAACGAGCGCGGGTACTGGACCGGCTGGTCGCAATCCGTGCACCACTGGAGCACGAGGCGGCGATCCCTCGTCGCCTCCCAGAAGGGCGCGCTCGCCGGGGACGGGTCCGGGACCGCTCGGTCGCTCACAGCGTGGCCTCGGACCCGAGCACCAGCGTCGACATGCACGACAGGACCATCCCGGATCCGTGCGCCACGGCGATGTCGGCTCCTTCGACCTGGCGAGCCCCGCACTCGCCCCTCAGCTGCCGAACGGCCTCGACGATGAGGAACATCCCGTACATGCCCGGGTGCGTGTAGGAGAGCCCCCCACCGTTCGTGTTCATCGGCAGCTGCCCACCCGGCGCCGTGCGGCCCTCCTCGGCGAACGCTCCACCCTCGCCCTTCCCGCAGAAGCCGAGGTCTTCGAGGTGCAGCAGCGCCGTGATCGTGAAGGAGTCATAGCCCAGGAGGACCGAGACGTCGTCCGGCTTCACGCCGGCCATCTCGAAAGCCGCCGGGCCGGAGACGGCGCCCGGCGTCGTCGTCAGGTCCGGCATCTGGCTGATCATCATGTGGTCGTGGCACGTCGCCGCTCCGAGCACGTACGAGGGCTGCTTGCGAAGCGACCGGGCTCGCTCGGCGCTCGTCATGACGAAGGCGCCGGCGCCGTCGGTGACGAGGCAGCAGTCGAGGAGATGGAGCGGGGAGCACTGCATCGGAGATGCCAGCACGTCCTCCACCGTGATCGGGTCGCGAAAGCGCGCCCGAGGGTTGAGCTCGGCCCAGCGGCGGGTCGAGACGGCGATCTCGGCGAGCTGCTCGGACGTCGTCCCGTACTCGTACATGTGCCGGCTCGCTGCCAAGGCATAGGGGCCAATCGGCATCCTCAACCGGTAGGGCCACTCCCACTCCGCCGCCGGGTTGGGACCGGGCGGGGGCACCCGGCCGAAGCTGCGCCCTTGCTTGCGGTCGCTCCTCGGCGTGGCCGCATAGACGCTGACGACGACGTCGGCGACCCCCGCCGCGATGGCGGCAGCGGCATGCTCGGCGTGGACCTCGAAGCTCGACCCGCCGGTGTTCGTCGAGTCCGTGAAGCGCGGGTGAACGCCGAGGTACTCGGCGAAGCTCATCGCCGACTGCGCGTGGCAGATCCCGTCGACGTCCGCCAGGCCGAGACCGGCGTCCTCGAGCGCCTCGAGCACCATGCGGGTCTCGAGGTCACGGCCGAAGTGCTCGAGCTCGCCCGTCGGCGAGCAGGCGTCGGCGACGCCGACGATGGCAGCGGCGCCACGAAGTGAGCGACTCATCCTGTCGTGGCAGCGGCAGCTCGATCCGCGGCGACGGTGTCGTAGCGCGCGTAGTCCTCGCTCGTGTCGGCGTCGGCGAACTCGAACTCGAGGAGACCGGCCTCGCCCCAGCGCTCGCGCAGGTAGCCGTTGTTGGCGTCGAGCAGCCCGAGCTTGCGCACGTTTGGGACCAACTTCGCGAAGAAGCCGTTCTGGAACTGCATGAACGGTGTCTTCTTCATCTTGCCCGCCGCCTCCATGATGAACGGGACGACGTCCGCCGCCCGAACGCCCATCCGCTGCCAGACCTCCGGCGTGGTGGAGCGAGCGCGTGCGTTGATGGTGTGCTCGAGAAGGAAGTCCTGGCGTTCCTTGAGGTCGGCGGCAGAGAGGTGCTGGTAGTACTCGCCGAGAGAGAGGATGCCGAAGGCGACGTGCCGGGCCTCGTCGGCCATGATGTAGCGCAGGAGCTTCTTCAAGAGCGGCTCGGTGGTGCGCCGCAGCATGTCGCCGAAGGCTGCGAGCGCGAGCGACTCGATCACGATCTGCATCCCGAGGTAGGCGATGTCCCACCGGCTGTCCTCGAGGAGCCCGGTGATCTGCGCCTCGAGGTTCGGGTTCATCGGGTACGCCGTGCCGACCTTCTCGTCGATGTACCGGGCGAAGACCTCGGTGTGCCGCGCCTCGTCCATGGTCTGGGTGGCTGCGTAGTACTTGGCGTCGATCCAGGGCACCGTCTCGACGATCTTCGCCGCGGTCATCATGGCGCCCTGCTCGCCGTGCATGAACTGGCTGAGCATCGCCGTGAACATCTCGAGCCCGAGCTTTGTGAGCTCCCTCTCGCCCCACGACGCGATCGGCGACCCCGGCATCTGCGTGACCTCGCGCATCAGCTGGAGGTTCGGCGCGTCCTTGTCGACGAGCGACTCCGGGTCGACGTCGGTCGACCAGTCGAGATCGGTGACGCTCGCCCATTGCGACTGCGCGGCCTTGTTGTAGAGCGTGACGAGCTGAGGCCGGGAGCGCTCGTAGTCCCACGTGTAGATACGGTCGCAGTGGTCCTCGATGACCTTGAACGTCCCGTCCATCTCGGACTGCGCGGGCAGGTCGGCGGAGGTCGTCACGGGAGCATCCGCTCCCAGCTGCCCGCGCGACGCCGCCAGGTCGCCACGGGCGGCGAGTCCTCCCCTCTCGGCCACCGGCGAAGAATAAGTGCTAATCGCGCCGGCATCAACGGCACCGGCCGAGCCCGGTCCCGGGGCTCGGCACCACCACGACGCGCCGCACGCCACAGAGCTCGTCGATTGCCGTAGTTTGACGGTCCATGGCGACCATTGAGACTGCACGCGGGCCGATCGACGCCGCCGACCTCGGCCGCACGCTCATGCACGAGCACGTCTTCGTGCTCACGCCCGATTCGGAGCGGCAGTGGGGTGACGACTGGGACGAGGAGGAGCGCGTCGCCGACGCCGTCACCCGGCTGAACGCCCTCGCGGCGGCCGGCATCTCGACGATCGCCGACCCGACCGTCGACGGGCTCGGCCGTGACATCGCGAGGATCGAGCGGATCCAGCGCGAGGTCGCCCTCAACATCATCGTGGCGACCGGGGTCTACACCTACCACGAGGTGCCGAACTTCTTCCGGTACCGCGGGCCGGACCTCATGCCGAGCTTGCCGGATCCGATGGTGGACTTCTTCGTGCGGGACATCCGTGAGGGGGTGAAGGGCACGGGGGTACGGGCTGCGTTTCTCAAGTGTGCCATCGACCACTTCGGGATGGCGCCCGGGGTCGAGCGGGTGTTGCGAGCAGTCGCCAAGGCGCACCTCGAGACCGGGGCGCCGATCATGGTGCACACGCACCCGACGACACGGACCGGGCTCGAGGTGCAGCGCGTCCTCGTGGAGGAAGGCGTGGAGCCGCCGGGCGTCCTCCTCGCTCACTCGGGCGACACGCCAGACGTCGATCACCTGAGCGCACTGGCGGAAGCCGGCTTCCTGCTCGGGATGGACCGGTTCGGGATCGACACGACGCTCGGCTTCGACGAGCGGGTCGGCACGGTGGCCGAGATGTGCCGCCGCGGCTTCGCCGGGAGCATGGTCCTCAGCCAGGACGCCTCCTGCTACATCGACTGGATCGACCCGATGGCGATGGGCCTTGCGAACCAGCGGTGGCACTATCTGCACGTTCTCGAGGACGTCGTGCCAGCGCTCGTCGAACGAGAGGTCAGCGAGGAGCAGATCGACCAGATGCTCGTCGGGAACCCGAGGCGCTACTTCGGCGGCTGACGCCGGACTTCCCCGGGTCAGCGAGCGAGCTGAGCGATGTTCTCGCCGAGCAGGACCGCGACGAGGATCATGACGGCCACGTAGATACCGGTGATCGCCCAGCGGTACTTGTGGTCCGCCAGCCAGAAGCGCCGGACGCCCCGAGCGTCGAAGTACAGCGCCACCAGCGCGATCGGGATGCCGATGGCCGGCCCGACACCTCCGGCGGCTCCGATCGCCGGTGCGGCGATCGGGAAGATCACGTAGCTGAGCAGGCACCGGAGCGCCGAGAGCAGCATCGAACCGGAGAAGAGGCGGTGGACGTCCTGCTCGCGGACCTCGGGGTCGCGCCCGTCCGGCACCCGGAGCAGGCGCCGCATGGTGACGTCGGCGGTGGAACGATCGGAGGTACGGGCGACGGTCGCGGCGGGTGTGGACATCGCCCGCAAGGCTACCGGGCCGTGCCGGTAGCCCTCCAGGCGGGCTGGCCCGGCGCGACCACCGCACGCGTGCCACGATGCCGGCATGGGCGACCGAGACATCCGCGAGAACGAGCCTGGCACCATCGTGAGCGAGCGGGTCGACGAGCTGCTCGCCAAGTTCGACCCGGCATCGACCGAACGGGTCGAGTTCCGCCGCAGGCAGTACGACCTCGGCCTCGCCTGGGTCCACTTCCCCGAGGGTTACGGCGGGCTCGGGCTGGCACCGGGGCTTCAGCGGGAGATCGACCGGCGCCTGCTCGCGGCGGGAGCGAGCCCCCCGGGCGCGCGCGAGTTCTTCGGTCTAGCGATGGCGGGTCCGACTGTTGTCACGCACGGGTCGGAGGAGGCGAGACAGCGGCTCCTGCCACGGATGTTCACCGGCGAAGACGCCTGGTGCCAGCTCTTCTCCGAGCCTGGCTCAGGCTCGGACCTGGCGAGCCTTTCCACAAGGGCCGTGAGGGACGGCGACGAGTGGGTCGTCACAGGCCAGAAGGTCTGGAACACGCTCGCCCACATCGCGGACCGGGGCATGCTCGTCGCCCGCACCGACCCCGAGCAGCCGAAGCACAAGGGCCTGACCTACTTCGCCCTCGACATGCACGCCCCGGGGGTCGAGGTGCGGCCGCTCCGGCAGATGACGGGAGAGGCGGAATTCAACGAGGTCTACATCACCGAGGTGCGGGTGCCCGACAGCGACCGCATCGGTGACGTGGGCGACGGCTGGCGCGTCTCCATGAGCACCCTCATGAACGAGCGCACGTCGATCGGCGGGGGCACGGCCAGCCCGCCACGTGGGTCGGGCGCCATCGCCGAAGCGGTCCGGATCTTCCGGGAGGAGTGCCCGTACCCCGACCCCGTCCTGAAGGACCGGCTCATGCGGCTCTGGGTCGAGGCGGAGGCGCTCCGGCTCACGAACCGTCGCGCCGGCGACAACCGCCGGGCGGGCAACCCGGGCCCTGAGGGATCCATCGCGAAGCTGATGTTCGCCGAGGTGAACATGCGCATCTACGACTTCTGCATCGACCTGCTCGGGACGGCAGGTGTCGTCGACTTCGACTACACGATGCGACGCAGCGAAGGCCTCGGGTTGACCGGCCCGGCGGGGACGTCTCGCAAGATGTTCCTCCGCTCGAGGGCGAACTCGATCGAAGGTGGCACCTCGGAGATCCAGAGGAACATCCTCGGCGAGCGGGTGCTCGGGCTGCCTGGGGACGTCCGGACGGACAAGGACCTGCCCTGGTCTCAGGTGCCCCGGATCGGAACGGTCGGCGGTCTGCGCCGCGACGGGTGCCTGCGGCTCTGTCGCCGGTCAAGGAGGGTGGGCTCGGCCACCCGGCGAGCGCGATCGCAACCAAACCGGTCGGGTGACGATCAGCTCATGCGAAGAGGTGGGCGCCTCGCCGATCGCTGCCCCGCCAGGCCCGAGCCATCGCCGGGCTCGTGAAGATGGCGACCATGTCGCCGCGGGCGTCGACGGCGATGCCCCCGCCCGTACCGCCGAGACGGCCGACCGCTTCCAAAGCTGCTCCGACGGCAGCCTCGAGGCCGGACCCGGCTTCGACGGCCCAGACCACACGATGGGCGAAGCCGGCGACCATGAAGGCTTCACCCGCGCCGGTTGCCGACACGGCAATTCCTGACGGCACGGCGAGGACGCCGGCTCCCGGGATGGGCGAGTCGCCCACCCGCCCCCGGCGTTGCCCTGCGCGGCCGCCGGTCGAGGTGGCCGCCGCGACGTGGCCGGCGGCGTCGACGGCGACTGCGCCGACCGTGCCCTCGGTCGAGAAGGGGGCGTCGGAGGAGGTCGCCCTGGAAAGGCCCCCACCACCGAGAGGTGGCGCATCGTCGGCAGCCGGGTGGCCGTTCAGCAGTTCGGGCCGCATCTCGTCGAGGCCCTGCTCCCGGCAGAAACGATCCGCCCCCTCCCCCGCCAGCAGCACCGGCCCGTCGGGCACCCCGCCGGCCCCGGCAACCGCGCGAGCGGCCCGGACAGGGTTCGCCGGATATGTCCCGGCACAGATCGCGCCGACGAGGCCGGAGGAGCCGTCCATCACGCTCGCGTCCATCTCGACGGTCCCGTCCGCCGTCGGCACCGCGCCCCGGCCGGCGTTGAAGCGACCGGAGTCCTCGAGGCCAGAGACAGCTCCGACGACGGCGTCGAGCGCGGCACCTCCGCCCTCCAGCACGCCCCAACCTGCGTCGACCGCCTGCTCGAGCGCCGCGATCAGCACACCGGCATCCTCGTCGCTCTCGACGGCCGAGAAGACGCCCGCGCCACCATGGACGACGATCGCCGGAAGCCCGAGTGCCACGACGTCCCCATGCGCTGCCATACCGTGCGGCATGGTAACGGCCAAGTGCACGTGTGCTCCGCCGGGTCGGCGAGGATGGTGGCATGAGCCGCAAGGGCTGGCTGCTGTTCGCCGCGATGGGCGTCATCTGGGGACTGCCCTACCTGCTCATCAAGATCTCGGTCCGCGAGATCTCCCCGCCCATGCTCGTAGAGATGCGCACCGGTGGTGCCTGCCTGATCCTCGTGCCGCTCGCCCTCGCGAAGGGCGCCCTCCTCCCGGTGCTTCGGCGGTGGAGGCCGCTCCTCATGTTCACCCTGGCCGAGATCGCCGTTCCCTGGTTCTTCCTCTTCAGCGCCGAGCGGCGGCTCTCGAGCTCGCTCTCAGGGCTGCTCGTGGCTGCCGTGCCGCTGATCGGCGGGCTGCTCGGCTGGATCACCGGAGCGGACCGCCTCGACCGGCGCCGCGTGGTCGGCGTCCTCGTCGGCCTCGGCGGCGTCGCAGCGCTCGTCGGGTTCGACGTCGGCACGTCGAGTGCGCTGGCGGCGCTCTCGATCGGGGTGGTGGCGCTCGGATACGCCACCGGGCCCCTGATCCTGTCGCGCTACCTGGCGGGCCTGCCAGGGATCGGCGTCATGGCAGCAGGCCTCCTCGTCTGCAGCGTGGCCTACGCGCCGCTGGCGGCCGTCAACGTGCCCACCCGGGTGCTGTCGGCATCTGTGATCACGTCGGTGGTGGGGCTGACGCTCGTGTGCACGGCGGTGGCGTTTCTTCTCTTCTTCGAGCTCATCGCCGAGGTGGGACCGGTTCGATCGACCGTCATCACCTACGCCAACCCGGCGGTGGCCGTCCTTCTCGGCGTGACGGTGCTGAACGAGAAGTTCGGCGTCGGGACGGCGTTGGGCTTCGCTCTCATCATCGCCGGCTGCATCCTCGCCACGGCGCACAACGCGCAGGAGCTTTCCGGGACGGGCCCCTCCCGAGCGCTCGTCGACGCCGAGCTGGGCTCGGACGAAGCGGGCCAGCACACCGAGTGACCGGCAGGCTCGACCGGTACCGTCAGCGTCGCATCGCACCTTTGCGAGCCACGGTGACCGAGCACGGTGCCGCCGGGCGGATCCGGGTTTTCCCCCCTGAGGCCTGCATGTACGATCCTGCGATGTGCCTGCTGCAGCTTCGCCGGCAACGCCGGGGGCGCTCGACTCTGCTGAGCCGCTGAACCGCGACGCGGTCCGGCAGGCGCTCGGGGCGCTCTCCACCCTCGTGTCGGTCGGGTTGTTCGCTGCGGACGCCGAGGGCTCGTGCTGGTACGTGAACCAGCCGCTGATCGACGCACTCGGCCTGGAGCTCCACTCGCGTGAGGAGCGGCCGTTCCGGCTCGCCCTTCCCGGGGGCACGATCCCGCGCGACGGACTGGCGTATCTCGAAGTCACCGCTGCCGGCTTCGAGTCTGCCGCAGGCTCGGGCAGCACCCGCCTCGGAGCCCGCGTGATGCCGCTCGTCGCAGGTTCAGGGGAGATCAGCGGGTACCTCGGCGTGGTCGTCGATGGCGACGGCGGCGAATCCGTCAAGACCTTGCACACGAGCGAACGGCTCGTCGACGCGCTCGTGGACCGGTCGCCCGAGGTGATCACGATCCTCAACGAGGACGGGACCTGGCGCTACTCGAACGCCGCCGCATGGCGGCTGCTCGGTTTCCGAGCCGACTTCGACCCCGCCGACGGCATCCTCTCCCTCATCCACCCCGACGACCTCCACCTGGCCGAGGGCGTCCTCGCGCGGCTGCGGGCGGGGGTCGTGCGCCCCGAGCCGCTCGAGCTGCGGGTCCGCGCGGCGGGTGGGACCTGGCGCTACCTCGAGAGCCTGCTCGAGAACCTGGTCGACGACCCGGTGGTTCATGGTTTCTTGATCCGGTCCCATGACGTGACCGAACGCCGGCAGTCACGCCTCGCTCTGCTCGAAGCGAACGAGCGCCTCTCCACCCTCATCTCGAGCATGCACTTCGCCGTCCTCATGGAGGACGAGGAGCGGCGCATCGTCTTCACGAACGAGGCTTTCGTCAGCCTTTTCGAGGTGCCCGTGAGCGCCGACCAGCTCATCGGGAAGAAGGTCACCGACCTCGGACCGGAGTTCCTGCAGCACTTCGGCGACCCGACCTGGACGGACGCGATGGACCGGTCTGCAGAGGTCGTCCAAGAGAGCCGGCCCATCGTCGGGGATCGCATCACCATGACGGACGACCGCGTGCTCGAGCGCGACTACCTGCCGATCGTGGCCGGCGGCGAATACCGGGGGCACGTGTGGCTCTTCCGGGACGTCTCGGTGCAGGCACGGGCCGAGGCTGCCTGGGAGCTCCTGATCGCACGACAGCGGCGCGAGAACGAACGCCTCGTCCAGCTCGACCGCGTCAAGGCCGGCTTCCTGGCGGAGATCAGCCATGAGCTGCGGACGCCGCTCACATCGATCCTCAGCTTCACCGAGCTGCTCTCGGACGGCATCGGCAACGACGACCCGGCCGAGCAGAGCGAGTTCCTCGAGATCATCCGGAGGAACGCCGATCGCCTCCTGCGTCTCGTCGACGACCTCCTCCTGCTCGACCGGCTCCAGTCGGGAGCGATGCCGCTCGAGTGGGGCGTGGTGGACCTGCCCTCGTTGCTGACGACCTGCGTCAGCGCGTTCGCTCCCTCGGCCGACCTGAAGGGGATCTCGTTGTCCTGCGAGATCGGCGAGGGACCGGCCATCGCCGGAGACCCGGACCGCCTGTCCCAGGTGATCGACGTGCTGCTCTCGAACGCGATCAAGTTCACTCCCGAGAAGGGGCGGGTGAAGGTCAACGCCGCGCCGCAGGACGGCCTCTGGCACATCGAGGTCGCCGACACCGGTATCGGCATTCCGAAGAACGAGCAGGAGTCGTTGTTCGAGCGTTTCTTCCGGGCGACCAACGCGCGCGCCTCGCGGATCCCGGGCTCGGGTCTCGGGCTGGCGGTGGCGCGTGTGATCGTCGCGCTGCACGGTGGCTCGGTCCTGCTGAAGAGTGCCGTCGGCTCCGGCACCACGGTCTCGATCACCCTCCCTCTGCCGACCGGGAAGGGTGGTGGGCAGACGAGCCCCGGCCTTGCGGGCGACGAAGCGGAGGGGGCGGATGTCTGACCGGCACGTGCCCGATCGGCGGCAGCCCTGCGTGCTCAACATCGAGGACGACGAGGACATCGCACGGGTCGTCCGGACGCTGCTCGAGCGAGCCGGCTACCGCGTCGTGTCAGTCGGTGACGGCCGCGAAGGCCTGCGGCTCTTCCATGATGAGCGCCCGGATCTCGTGATCCTCGACCTCGGCCTGCCGACTCTCGACGGTTGGACGCTCATCGAGCGCGTCCGGGACCTCAGCTCTGCTCCCATCCTCGTGCTGACCGCACGCGACTCAGAGAGCGACAAGGTGCGGGGTCTGCGCACCGGGGCCGACGACTACTTGACGAAACCCTTCGGAAACTCCGAGCTCGTCGCCCGTGTCGAGGCGCTCCTGCGCCGGCGCGTCACGAGACCCGCTGCCGCGTCGTCGGTAGGGTCGGCCCACGGAGCAGCAGCCCTCGGCACTCCCGGCTCGGCTGCCGCGGCCGAGGGCGTGAGCGCACGGGGAGCCGGTGCAAGCGGTGTGGCCGGTACCTCCGGCGCCTCCGGTGGGGCCGGTGCGATCGGTGCAGTCGGTGGAGCTGAACGGGCAGGGGGCGCGGCTGGCGCCCAGTTCGGGAGCGGCGCGGCGTCGAGATTGGTCAACGAACATGGGGTGGAAGTGGACTTCGACCTCCACGTCGTGCGCGCAGGAGGCAGGCCGGTCGACCTCACGCCGACGGAGTACCGGTTGCTCGAGACACTGATGACGCACCGCGGGCAGGTGCTCTCGCCCGAGCAGCTGCTGCGGCTGGCCTGGCGCGATCCGACCGCCACCGGCCCGGACCGTGTGAAGTTCACCGTCCTGCGCCTGCGCCGCAAGCTCGGCTGGGACAGCGGCCCGGAGAACCCGATCGAGACCCTGCGCGGATTCGGGTACCGGTATCGCCCCGAGCGGCGTACCTAAAGCATTTCCGGCGCCCGCGCCGCGGCCAATCTATTGCCAGTCAAGCTGCAACCAACCCGCAACCGCCCCCGAACCAAACGCTCACTTGGTTGGCGCATCATCGTGCTCGAGCAAGTGTCCTAGCGGGGGCCAGGCCACTTGACCGGATGGCACGCACGAGTGCGGGCCATCTCGGACGGAGGGTCCGCGCGGGGGCGGACCGCTCCGCAACGATGGTGACGAGGGGCCTGTGCGGGGGCCGGGTCCCTCGCACCGCCGGACATGTGAACAGCTGCGACGACAGATCCGGATGGTTCTGGGACACGAGATGGGAATGCAACCGATGGGGCAGACTCCCGATCACGGGAAGGTGCTCGTCGTCGAGGACGACGAATCGGCAGCCGTCTTCGTGACGCGCGTCCTCGCTCGGGCCGGATTCGATTCGTTCTGGGCCGCGGACGCCGACGAGGCGACGTCGATGCTCGCGAACGACCGCTACGACGTGCTGTTGGCCGACTTCCGTCTCGCCGGCCGCAGCGGGCTGGAGCTGGTCCGAAAGACGCGCGACGCACAGCCGGCCGTCCGGATCGCCGTGATGACCTCCTTCAACGAGACGGGACTCGAAAGCCGCGCACGCTCGCTCGGTGCCGACGACTTCTTCGAGAAACCGCTCGTCCCGTCGATCCTCGTGTCCCGCATCGGGCACCTCGCCGACCTTTCCCGGAGGGGAGCGCCTCACACCGCAGAGGTGCCGCGAGCGATCGGGACGACACGCCGCTCCACCATGGCGAGGGGACCACGTTCGGCCCCACTCGACACTCCCAAGATCCCGTCCGACCGTTCTTCCGGCTGCGAGGAAGCTGCGAAGGGGCACGGCAGCGGGCACGGCGACAACGCTGCGCCCGCTGCTCCGCCCCCCTTGCCAGGACTCGGAGCCGTACCGCTCTGGACGTCCGCCATGCCCGTCGTCTCCCACATCGCGTCGGAGTACGGGCCGGTCACCTTGCCGCAGACGAGCGCGGCCTGGAGCTTCGCGGACTGAACGCCCCGACGCCGGCGGCGCCGGCCGACGGGCCACGAGCGACGACGCCATCGACGAGGGTGACGGTGTTCGTCCGGAGTGACGGCACACGCGGCCCTGGCAGGATGACGCCGGTCAGGTTGAGCGGGTCAGCCGCCGAGATCGTGAGCGGCCTCCCTTCCCATCCGTCCTGGCCTTGCCGCCCGTCCGTCCCGGATCGCCGGAGTGACCGGAGCTGCTCGTAGGCCTCGGGTAGAGCGAACTGCTCGCCTGTGAACCCCCCGACGAAGCGCCCGCCCAGCACCACGCCTCGCGCTTCCAGGCGCCGGAGCGCCCAGAGGACCTCGCGCCAGCCGATGCCCATGAGCTCGCGCTGGACGAGATCGCGAAAGACGATGCCCCAGCGGGCGAGCAACTGGCCGGCGAGCGCCTCGGCCAGCTCGTCGAGGTCGTATTCCGAAGCGTCCCCCGCTCGCTGTGGCCCGAGCAGCGACCAACGCCCACCCGAGAGCGCCGGGCGCAACCGCGGTCGCGGGCCGCCACTTCGCCGCGGTCGAGGGACCGGCCTGCCGACGCGGCTCCGCAGGCCCACACCGGAGCCCGAGACCTGCTCGCTCACGAGGTTGCCGAGGCGGTGACGGCCCCCGAGGAGCGACCGGACCGCCTGGAACCCGTCCGCTGTCACGAGACCACGGGCGATTCCGTCCCAGAGAGCATCCGCCACCTCGATCGGCATCCGGCCGGTCACGCCACAGAGATCGGTGAGGAACAGCGCGCCCCTCGAGGAGAGCGCTTCGAGCACGTCGGCCGTCGCTCCGAAGGCGGCTTCGTCCGCTGTGGCATCGCCGCGCAGCGCCGCCAGCAGCCAGTCGGCGTCCTCACGCCGGAACAACGAGATCGGCGTCGCCGGTGAAGGGGTCATGCCCGGGCGCTTGGCCGGCTCGGACTGATCCGCTGCCGGCGACTGCCGCTGCGACGGTCCGGGGGCTACGCCGGCGACAGTGGTGCCTCTCAGCCCGAGCCGCCCGAAGCCGACCTCTCCCTGCGAGCACAGGTCGTCGAGGAGCCCGGGCTGGTACGAGGCCACCCGGGCCGGGAGGATCGACTCCTCCCAGGCGCCGACCGGCGCCTCGAAGCCCTGCAGCTGCTCGATCACCTCGGCGACGCCACCGGTCCCGATGAGCCTGTTGCCGGGGCCCGCGTGCTGCCACGTGATGAGGAAGCGCATGAACTGCTGGGCGCTCACCGCTTCGATCGAGCGTCGGGCTCCGTCGCGCATCCGGGCGTGGATCCGCATGAGGAGATGGCGGGCGGCATAGCGGTCGGCCGGATCGTCGGCCACATGGCACTGCAGCACCGAGCCCTCGCCCTCGAGGCGCGCGACGGCCGATCTCACCTCGAGCTCCCGCTCGATGCCGATCGCGATCCTAAGTGCCAGCTCGCCTGTCGTGAGCGGCTCGGAGACGAGCAGAGCCGCCCGCACAGCCTCCGCGACGACGTCCTCGGGCAGCGGCTCCGGCTGCGGCGTCAAGGACTCGGGCAGCGCCAGGTCGGGCTCGAAGCGCGCGCCCGGCAACATGATCTCGAGTGCCGTGCGGCGTTCTCTCGCCGCCCAACGGCGCTCCCCGGACGGCAGTGTCACGACGAACGCGCGGTTGGCCGCTGCCAGGGCGCCGAACCACACCTCCCACTCACGCTCGGGATCGACGAGCACCTGCGTGGCCAGCAGATCGTGCAGCTCCTCGGGATCGCGCGGCTCGGGACGCGCCTGTTGCCCGACGGAGGCGACGACGACCGGGTCGAGCCGGGACAGGTCCCGCGATTCGAGCGGGACACCGCCGCGGCGGGTCTGCACAGCTCGCGAGCGCCGTTCCTCGAGCGGCGCATCGTCGAGGTAGGTGTAGGGACGCCCGTTGAGGATCTCCTCCGACAGTATCGACGGCCCGACCGAGTCGACGAAGTGCGTCTCGAGGCGACCTTCCGACAGGCCGTCGAGGAGCTCCGTCAGCGCCGGGAGATCCATGGACTCGGTCATGCAGTCCGCCATCGTCTGGCGGACGACGGGGTGGTCCGGGATCACGATCGGACCGCTCACGTTCTCCTGGCATGCCGCCAGCATCGGGAAGATCGCCGCCATGAGGTCGTCAGCCTCCATGCGCTGGATGGCAGGCGGGAGGTGGCGGCTCCCCCGGTAGCGGGGGGAGACGAGTGACCTCGAGAGGTTCCAGCGCCAGCGGGAGCCGAAGATCGGCGTCGGCAGCACGGCCTGCTCGAGCGTCTCGGTCACAGCTCGCGGCGACAGGTAGCTCACGACATCCGGCAGCGGGAAGGAATGCTGCGGCCCGAGGGACAGGACTACGGCGTCGTCACTCGCCGCCGCCTGCAGCTCGAAATCGAACGAGCGGCAGAAACGCTTCCTCAGCGCCAACCCGAGCCCCCTGTTCACCCTCGCCCCCCGGGGCGAGTGGAGCACGAGCTGCATCCCCCCGGTGTCGTCGAAGAAACGCTCGACGACGAAGCGGTCCACCGTCGGGAGCTTGCCGAGCTCCTGCTTGCCGGTCGCGAGGTAGGCGACCACCTGCTCGGCCGCACGTGGGTCGACGCCCGAGGCCTCCTGCACGTGACGGACCGCCGCCGCCACGGACTCGTCCAGTGCCCGCTCGACTCCGAGGCGAAGGTCCGACACGGCCCTCGACAGCTCTGCCGTGCGCGCCGGCGCCTCACCGAGCCAGAACGGCACGGACGGCGGCGCGCCCTGCGCGTCGACCACCCTCACGGTTCCCGACTCGACACGGCGGATGCGCCATGTGTGACTACCGAGCAGGAACACGTCACCGGCCATGGACTCGATGGCCCAGTCCTCGTTCACGGTGCCGACGAAGGTGTCCTCCGGCTCGAGCACGACGCGGTAGTCGGCGAGCTCCGGGATCGCGCCACCGGAGGTCGTCGCAGTGAGACGAGCGCCGCGGCGGGGCCGGAGAACGGAGTTGACCCTGTCGCGGTGCACGTGGGCGCCGCGTCGCCCCCGGCCCGTCTGCACACCCTCGCAGACGAGCTCGAGCACGCTGTCGAAGTCGTCCTCACTGAGATCGGCGTAGGGGGCGGCACCCCGCACCACGCCGAGCAGGTCTGCCTCCGCGATGCCCTCCGGGCCGGCGGCGGCGACTTCAGCGACGATCTGCTGGGCGAGGATGTCGAGAGGCGCCACGGCCGGCACGATCGCGTCGAGGTCGCCGCGTCGCGTGGCGGCGAGCAGGGCGCAGCACTCGACGAGCTCGTCCCGGGTTTGCGGGTACAGCTTTCCCGTGGGCGTCCCACCGACGTGGTGCTGCGCACGACCGACTCGCTGCAGCCAGGTCGCGATCGCTCGTGTTGAGCCGATCTGGCACACGAGCTCGACCGGTCCCACGTCGATGCCGAGCTCGAGCGAAGCCGTCGCGACGACCGCCTTGAGATCGCCGGAACGCAGACGGCTCTCGACCCGGAGCCGACGGTCCATCGACAGGCTGCCATGGTGTGCCTGCACGAGCTCCTCCCCGACGAGCTCGCCGAGGCGGTGGGCGACGCGCTCTGCCAGCCGCCGCGTATTGACGAACACGAGCGTCGTCCGGTGAGCGCGGACGTGCGCGGCGATCCGCTCGAGCACCGCCGCGAACTGCTCGTGGGTGAAGACCGCTCCGAGCTCGTCGTCCGGCAGCTCGATGGCGACGTCGAGCGGCCGCCGGTGGCCGACGTCGACGACGGTGCAACGTGGGCCGCCGCCGGGCTCGCTCCTGTCGGGGCCTGCACCGACCAGCAGGCGGGCGATCGTCGCGATCGGCCGCTGCGTCGCCGAGAGCCCGATCCGCACAGGCCACGGGTGGTCGGAGCCCGCGAACGAGCCGGCCGCCCCGTCGTGGCTCGTCCTCCACGTCGCGACGGCTCGGTCGAGGCGCTCGAGGGAGATCGTCAGGTGAGAGCCGCGCTTGTCGCGGGCGAGGGCATGGATCTCGTCCACGATGACAGTGCGAGCGGAGCCGAGCATCTCGCGCCCGCGCACCGACGTGAGGAGGAGGTAGAGCGCCTCCGGCGTGGTGACCACGATCTCGGGCCGGTCCCGCAGCATCGCGGCACGCTGCGATTGCGTCGTGTCTCCGTTGCGCACCGCCACCCGGACGTCCGGCACGTGGTAGCCGAGCTCGCGCGCCACCTCCGCGATCTCGGCCAGCGGGCGCTCGAGGTTCTGCGCGACGTCGACGGTGAGCGCCCGGAGCGGCGAGACGTAGACGACATCCGTGCCGCGCCGTCCCTCGCCCCGCTCAGCCGCCCGGTAGCAGCGGTCGATCGTCACGAGGAACGCCGCGAGCGTCTTGCCAGAGCCGGTCGGAGCCGCGATCAGCGTGTCCTCGCCGGCGGCGACTGCGGCCCAACCGGCTGCCTGCGCCTCGGTGGGACCGCCCGGGAACGTGCGCCGGAACCACTCGGCGACCGCCGGGTGGAAGGAGCCGAGCGGATCGGGCGCACCCACGGCGCGAGTGTACCCGAACGGGTGTTCGTCAAGGTAGGGGTCACGTGCTATTGGAATGGCCGCAATAAGAGACCCGCCGGTAACCTCTCTCCATGACGGTCAAGAAGGTCGGGGTGGTCGGCTCCGGGATCATGGGCGGCGGCATCACAGAAGTCGCCGCCGCGGCCGGCCACGAGGTGACGCTCCGGTCCCGCGAGCTCGCCGCAGCCGAGGGGACGGTCTCCGGCATCGAGCGCTCGCTCAACAAGCGGGTCGAGAAGGGCGAGATCCCGGTCGAGCAGCGCGACGAGACGCTGTCGCGCATCCGTGTGACCGACAACCTGCACGACTTGGCGGACTGCGATCTCGTCATCGAGACGGTCGTGGAGGATCTCGCCACCAAGCGCCACCTCTTCTCCGAGCTCGACCGCGTCTGCCACGACAGCGCCATCCTCGCCACGAACACCTCGACACTTCCCGTCGTCGAGATGGCGATGGAGACCGGCCGCGCCGACCGGGTCTGCGGGATCCACTTCTTCAACCCCGCCCCGATGATGGCTCTCGTCGAGATCGTCCGACCGATCACGGTGTCGGGCGAGACGATCTCGGAGGCGGTCGAGTTCGCGGAGACCTGCGGCAAGACGCCGGTGGTCGTGGAGGACCGAGCCGGTTTCGTCGTGAACGCGCTGCTGTTCCCATACCTCAACAACGCCGTGCGACTGCTCGAGAACGGCGTCGCGTCGATGGAGGACATCGACGAAGCGATGAAGGGCGCCTGCGGCTTCCCGATGGGGCCGTTCGCCCTGCTCGACCTCGTCGGCCTCGACACCTCGCTCGCGATCCTCGACGCCCTGTACGAGGAGTACCGCGACCCGAACTACGCCGCGGTCCCACGCCTTCGCAGGATGGTGGCGGCCGAGCAGCTAGGGCGGAAGACCGGGGCGGGTTTCTACGAGTACAAGCGGTCTTAGGCTGGCGCCATGACGGACAAGCCCTGGGTGATGCGCACCTACTCGGGGCACACCTCGGCGCGGAAGTCGAACGAGCTCTACCGGAAGAACCTGGCGAAGGGCCAGACCGGGCTCTCGATCGCCTTCGACCTGCCCACGCAGATCGGCTACGACCCCGACTCGCCCGAAGCCGCCGGCGAGGTGGGGAAGGTGGGCGTGCCGATCGCCCACCTCGGGCACATGGCCGAGTTGCTCGACGGCATCCCGCTCAGCGAGATGAACACCTCGATGACGATCAACGCGACAGCACCGTGGCTGCTCGCGTGCTACGTGGCGAACGCCGAGGATCACGGTGTCGATCCCGCCATCCTGCAGGGGACGACGCAGAACGACCTCGTGAAGGAGTACCTGTCCCGCGGCACCTACATCTTCCCGCCGTCCGCTAGCCTGCGCTGCACGGTCGACCTCGTCACCCACACCGTCCGCCACGTGCCGAAGTGGAACCCGATCAACGTGTGCAGCTACCACTTGCAAGAGGCCGGTGCCACGCCGGTGCAGGAGGTCGCCTACGCGCTCGCGACGGCGGTGGCGGTGCTCGATGCCGTGAGGTCCTCCGGGCAGGTGGACGAGGGCGAGATGCCGGCGGTGGTGGGACGGATCAGCTTCTTCGTGAACGCCGGGATCCGCTTCGTCGAGGAGACCTGCAAGATGCGGGCCTTCTCGAAGCTGTGGGAGCAGATCTGCACCGAGCGGTACGGCGTCACCGACGAGCGTCTGCGCCGTTTCCGCTACGGCGTGCAGGTGAACTCGCTCGGCCTCACCGAGCAGCAGCCGGAGAACAACGTGCAGCGGATCGTGCTCGAGGCGCTCGGCGTCACCCTCTCCCGCGATGCCCGCGCGCGGGCGATCCAGCTGCCTGCGTGGAACGAGGCGCTCGGTCTGCCGCGGCCGTGGGATCAGCAGTGGTCGCTGCGGGTCCAGCAGGTGCTCGCCTACGAAACGGACCTCCTCGACTACGACGACGTCTTCAACGGGTCGCACGTCGTCGAGGCGAAGACTGCAGAGATCGCAGAGGCCGCCCGGGCCGAGCTCGACGAGGTGCTCGAGCTCGGCGGTGCGTTCGAGGCGATCGAGGAGCTGAAGTCGCGCCTCGTGGCTTCCCAGGCCGAGCGGATGCGCCGCATCGAGTCGGGCGAGCAGAAGGTCGTCGGCGTCAACTCCTTCACCGAGAGCGAGGCCTCTCCGCTCTACGAGTCCTCGGACCCCGCGTCTGCGATCCTCACCGTCGATCCGGCGGAGGAGGCGGCACTCCGCGAGGACGTGGCGCGGTGGCGTGCCTCACGCGGCGCAGACGGCGTTCGGCGCGCCGTCGACGAGCTGCGGCGGGTTGCGGAGTCCGGGGAGAACCTCCTCCCGGCGACGATCGCCCTCGCACACGCCGGCGGCACCACCGGCGAATGGGCGGGGATCCTGCGCGAGGTGTTCGGGGAGTACCGGGCACCGACCGGCGTCGCCGGCGGGATCGGGCATCGTGGGGCGGAGTTGAGACCGGCAGTCGAGCGGGTGCGGTCGATCACCGGCGGTCCACCTCGGCTGCTCGTCGCCAAGCCCGGGCTCGACGGCCACTCGAACGGGGCGGAGCAGATCGCCGTGGCGGCGCGGGACGTCGGCTTCGAGGTGGTGTACGAAGGCATCCGCTCGACACCCGAGCAGATCGCGGCCGCCGCGCTCGACGAGGACGTCGACGTCGTCGGCCTCTCGATCCTCTCGGGCTCGCACCTCGAGCTCGTCCCCGAGACCGTGGACCGCCTCCGTGCGGCAGGCGTCGACGCCCCCGTCGTGGTCGGCGGCATCATCCCGGAGGCCGACCAGCCCAAGCTCGTCGGTGCGGGCGTGAGCGCCGTCTTCACGCCGAAGGACTACTCGGTGGCGGACATCCTCGTCCGTCTCGCCGACCTGGCGGCCGAGCACCGCTCGATCGGGGTTCGGCGCGGCTCACACCTCGACAGCGCCGGCACCGCAGGGCCCGACGTCACACCGCGATCAGGATGATCCCGCACGCCACGATGGCCGCGGAGGCCACCCTCCGCATGCCGAACCCCTCCTTGAAGAGCAGGGCGCCGATGACGGCAGCCGAGATGACACCGGTCTCCCTCAATGCGGACACCTCGGCGAGGGGCGCCCTCAGCTGCGCCCAGATCACGGCGCCGTAGGCGACCACCGAGAGCGATCCCGCCAGCAACCCCCGCCAGGCGATGCCGTTCGCGACCCACTCGGCCGGCCGCCGCCGCGCCAGCCCGACGAGCACGAAGATCGGTCCCTGGGCGAGGAACAAGAGCGCCGTGTACGAGTACGGGTCGTGCGTGTGCCTCACGCCGAGCCCGTCGACGAGGCTGTAGGCCGCGATCGCAAGCCCCGTCACGAGCGCTGTCCCGAGCGCCGGGAGCTCGGAGCGGTCCACGCGGCCGCCCGAGAGGGCCAGGCTCATCAGCCCCGCGCCGAGCACCACCACCCCGGCGAGGGCGATGCCGCTCGGGTGCTCATTTGCGAACAGCGCGGCCCCGATCGCCACGACGAGGGGGGAGGTCCCCCGTGCCACCGGGTACATCTGGTTGAAGGCCCCGAGCCGGTAGGCGTTCATGAGGGCGTAGTTGTAGACGACGTGGATCACCGTCGAACCGAGGACGAACCAGAGCGCCGTCGTCGGCGGTGTGCCCGTCACGACGAGCCCGGCGGCTCCGAGCACGCTCGACATGAGGCCGATCCAGGCGAGAACGACGAGCCGGTCCTCTACCCCCTTCGTGATCGCGTTCCAGACGGCATGGACGACGCCGGCACCGAGGACGACGAGAAGGACCGTGAGGGCGAGCTGGCGGTGCAACCCGCTATGCGCCTCCCGTGCCCACCTGGCCGTGCTCCCCGTGGCTGGCGGCCCACGGGCGGTCCCGGCGCAACGGCAAGGGCTTGGACCACCATCTCCCCGAGAAACGCCACACGTACTCCGGCCCCCCCCTCTCCCGCTCACGTGCGCCGCCCGTCGCGACGACCGCCCGCGGCCACACGACCTCGGCAGCAGCGGAGATGGCGGCGACGATCTCGGGCGGAGCCATGAGCGCGCCCTCGCCGACGGGCTGGAGCTCGCCGAGCTCGGAACCGCTTTCCGCGCCGGAGCCGGCAGTGCTCACTTGCAGCTCACAGCGGGATGTTCCCGTGCTTTCGGCGGGGAAGCTCCTCCCGCTTCGAGGCGAGCAGGTCGAGAGAGCGCACGATGACACGGCGGGTGTCGGCGGGGTCGATGACGTCGTCCACGTACCCGCGCTCGGCAGCGACATACGGATTGGCGTAACGCTCGGTGTACTCCTCGACGAGCTCGGCACGGCGGGCGACCGGCTCCGGTGAGTCGGCGAGCTCACGGCGATACAGGATCTCGACGGCACCCTGCGGTCCCATGACGGCGAACTCGGCCGACGGCCACGCGAAGGCGAAGTCCGTCCCGATCGACTTCGAGTCCATGACGACGTAAGCGCCACCGTAGGCCTTGCGCGTGACGACCTGGATGCGCGGCACGGTCGCCTCGCAGTAGGCGTAGAGGAGCTTGGCGCCGTGACGGATGATCCCGCCGTACTCCTGGTCCGTGCCCGGCATGAAGCCCGGGACGTCGACGAAGGTGACGAGAGGGATGTTGAAGGCGTCACACGTCCGGACGAAGCGGGCGCCCTTCTCGGACGAGTCGATGTCGAGCACGCCGGCGAGGATGGCGGGCTGGTTGCCGACGATGCCGACGACGCGGCCACCGACGCGTGCGAAGCCGCACGTGAGGCTCGCCGCCCAGTGGGGGAAGTACTCGAAGTACTCACCGTCGTCCACGACGGCGCCGATGATGTTGCGCATGTCGTAGGGCTGGTTGGAGCTCGGCGGGACGATCTCGCGGAGCTCCGGTCGCTCCGCCTCGGAATCGTCCGGCCGCTCGGTCATGGGCGGCATTTCGAGGTTGTTCGAGGGGAGGAACGACAGGAGGTACCGCACGTCGTCGAGGCAGGCCTTCTCGTCGGCCGCGACGAACGTGGCCACGCCGGATCTCGTGGCATGGCTCGTGGCCCCGCCGAGCTGCTCGAGGGTGACCTCCTCGCCTGTCACGGTCTTCACCACATCCGGCCCGGTGATGAACATGTGACTCGTCTCGTGCACCATGAAGATGAAGTCGGTCATCGCCGGCGAGTAGACGGCGCCGCCGGCGCACGGCCCGAGGATCACCGATATCTGCGGCACCACGCCCGACGCCAGCACGTTGCGGTAGAAGATGCCGCCGTAGCCGTGCAGGGAGACGACACCCTCCTGGATGCGTGCCCCGCCGCCGTCCCCGAGGCCGATGAGCGGCACGCCGACGTCGATGGCGAGCTCCTGCAGCTTCTGGATCTTCTCGCCGTGCGCCTCCCCGAGGGCTCCTCCGAAGACGGTGAAGTCCTGGCTGAACACGCACACGCGCCGTCCGTCGATCGTTCCGAAGCCGGTGATGACACCGTCGGTGAACGGTCGCGAGCGTTCGATGCCCATGCCGTGCGCCCGGTGTCGCACGAGGAGGTCGATCTCCTGGAAGGACCCCGCGTCGAGGAGGTACTCGATCCGCTCACGGGCGAGCATCTTGCCCTTCGCACGTTGCGACTGGACCGCTCGCTCCGTGCCGGGATTCCTCGCCTCGCCCTTGCGCTCGGCGAGCGTGTGCAGGCGTGTGGCCATGGAATGGTGGGAAGGCGCCGAAGTAGGGGCGCCCGACGGCCCGGGCTCCGACTCACGGGGGGAGCCGGTGGGGCCAGCCGTCGCCGTCTGATCTGACATGCCGGGAAGGCTACCTGGGCGTCCGGGTGGCTCACATCACCGCCGCGGCACGGTGGCGAGGCGGCCCGGCGGAGCCGACGGGCCACCGGTCGTTCGCCTTGCAAAGGTTCGGGTCTGCTTACTCCTGGACGAGCTCGATGAGCGTCCCGAACGCCGACTTCGGGTGCACGAAGGCAACCGTCGTCCCACGCGAGCCGGGCCGTGGCGCCTCGTCGATCGTCGTGGCGCCGGCCGCCTTCATGGACGCGAGCGCGGCGGCGCAGTCGGTCACGCGGTAGCCGACGTGGTGGATCCCCTCGCCCTTGCGGTCGAGGTACTTGGCCACAGGCGAGTCCTCGCGCGTGGGCGTCAGCAGCTGCACGTAGGAGTCGGCGACCTCGAGGAGGGCCTCCTCGACGCCATCGGACTCGATCCGCTCGCGATGGGCCACCGTCGCGCCGAGCGTCCGCTCGTACCACGCCACGGCCGCGTCCAGGTCACGAACCGCGATCGCGACGTGGTCGATCTCGGTGAGCTCGAAGGCGTGGGCGGCGGCGTCCTTCGCCCCGCCGCTCATGCGCCGAGCCTCCGGAACGCAGTGATCCTCTCCTCCCCGACCTTCTCCCGGAGCTCGGGGTTGGCGATGCCGAGACCCTCCGAGGGCGCCAGGCAGAGAACACCGATCTTGCCCTCGTGCAGGTTGCCGTGCACCTGCTGCGCCGCCTCGCCGACCTCCTCGAGCGGGTAGACGACCGAGAGGATCGGCTGGATGGCGCCGAGGGCGATGAGCCGGTTCGCGTCCCATGCCTCCCGGTAGTTCGCGAAGTGCGAGGACTTGATCTGCTTGAGCTTCATCCAGAGGTGGCGGTTGTCGTACTCGATCATGTAGCCGGAAGTGGCCGCGCAGGTCACGACGGTTCCGCCCCGTTTCGCCACGAACACGGACGCACCCATGGTCTGGCGCCCCGGGTGCTCGAAGACGATGTCCGGGTCCTCACCCGCGACGGCTCGGATGTCCTTGCCGAAGCGCCGCCACTCCGATTCGTCCTGGGTGTGCTCGTCCACCCAGAACCGGTACGCCTTCGCCGCCCGATCGATCGCCGCCTCGCAACCGAGCGCCTCGAGCAGCTTGATCTTCGATGCCGAGCTCACAACACCCACGGGGATGCCGCCGCCGTTCAGGACGTACTGCACCGCATACCCGCCGAGGCCGCCGGTGGCACCCCAGACGAGGACGACATCGCCCTGCTTCATGTCGGCGCCGTTCTTCGAGACGAGCATCCGGTAGGACGTCGAGTTGCAGAGGGCGTTGCAGGCGGCCTCCTCCCAGCTCAGGTGCTCGGGCTTCGGCATCAGCTGGTTGGCCTTCACGACAGAGAGGTCGGCGAGGCCGCCGAAGTTCGTCTCGAAGCCCCAGATCCGCTGGTTGGCGGCGAGCATCGAGTCGTCATGGGCGGAAGGGTCCTGGTCGTCGACGTAATTGCAGTGGATCACGACCCGATCGCCCGCCTTCCAGTTGCGGACTGCCGATCCGGTGCGCAGCACGACACCGGAGGCGTCCGAGCCGACGACGTGGTAGGGGAGATCGTGCCTGGCGCCCCACACGCTCTCCTTGCCGAGGCGGGCGAGGAAGCCGAACGTCGGCAGCGGCTCGAAGATCGAGGTCCAGACGGTGTTGAAGTTGATGGCGGAGGCCATGACCGCGATGAAGCACTCGTCCGGCGCCAGCTCGGGAACTGCCACCTCGCCGACGTGGAGCGACTTGCGCGGGTCCTTCTCGTCCGAGCTGAGACCCTCGAACATCTCGGTCTCGTCGAGGCGGACGAAGGCGGCCCGGTAGGCCTCCGGGAGCGGCAGTGCGGCGAGCTCCTCGCCGGGCGCACCGGCGAGGATGGCGTCACGGATGGCTTGCATGCCGGGACAGTACCCCGCGGTCACTTGTGTAGCCCAAGTCGCAGGCAGTGGCGGGTAGGCTCCGCTGACCGAGCTCCGCTCGACGTGGAGCGCCGGCAGTGTCGGCATCCGAAGGAGAAGTGCGAGAAATGCCCGGATCCGTGATCGTCGCTTCGGCCAGGACCCCGATCGGCAAGCTCTCGGGAGCGCTCGCCGGGTTCACCGCGATGGACCTCGGTGGCTTTGCCATCAAGGCCGCACTCGAACGCGCCGGGATACCCCCGGAAGCAGTCGACTACGTCTTCATGGGCCAGGTGCTGCAGGCCGGGCAGGGCCAGATCACCGCTCGCCAGGCTGCCGTGAAGGCGGGCATCCCGATGACCGTGCCTGCCACGACAGTCAACAAGGTCTGCCTGTCGGGCTTGAACGCATTGCATCTCGCCGACCTCGTCATCAACGCCGGCGAGGCCGACATCGTCGTTGCCGGTGGGATGGAGTCGATGACACAGGCGCCGTACCTCCTTCCCGGAGCTCGGGCGGGGTACCGTGCGGGCGACCAGAAGGTCGTCGACTCGATGATGTACGACGGGCTCTTCTGCGCCTTCGACCTGTGCGCCATGGGCGCCGGCACGGAGCGCTACAGCAGGGCGGCCGAGATCGCTCGTGACCGGCAGGACGCCTTCGCCGCCACCTCGCACGAGCGGGCGGCTGCCGCCATCAAGGACGGGCGCTTCGGCGACGAGATCGTTCCGGTCTCCGTCCCGCAGCGGAAGGGCGACCCTGTCGTCGTCGACACCGACGAGGGAGTCCGGCCCGAGACGACGGTCGAGTCACTCGGCAAGCTGCGGGGCGCCTTCGAGGCGGACGGCACGATCACCGCCGGCAACGCCAGCCAGATCTCCGACGGTGGTGCCGCCATGATCGTCATGTCTCGGGCGAAGGCCGAGGCGCTCGGCGTCACCCCGCTCGCCGAGGTCGTCGGCTACGGCCAGGTGGCCGGACCGGATGCGTCGCTTCTGACCCAGCCTTCCCGGGCGATCGCCGAGGCGCTGTCGCGTTCCGGCCTCTCTGTCGCCGACATCGACCTGTTCGAGATCAACGAGGCCTTCGCCGCCGTCGGCGTCGCCGCGATGGACGACCTCGGCATCACCTCGGACGTGACGAACGTCAACGGCGGCGCCATCGCACTCGGGCACCCGATCGGCATGTCGGGGGCTCGGCTCGCCATCACGGCCGTGAACGAGCTTCGCCGCCGGGGTGGCGGGACGGCCGCGGTCGCCCTCTGCGGCGGTGGCGGCCAGGGCGACGCGGCACTGCTGCGAACGGTCTCCTGAGCCCTGGCGGCTCGTAGCGGCTCGGCCGCGCCTACTCGGGCGCTGCCTCGCGGGTGTAGTCGTGCCAGGCGCGGCCGTCCCACCAGCGGAACGGCGCGACTCCGGACGGGTCCGGATACCACCCGGCCGGGACCGTGACCGGTGGGACATGACGACCCGGGTCGTCGGCCGGCGTCGCGCCCGATGCGCTCACGTCGCCGGCGAGACGCTCTATCTCGTCGACCCTCGCTCGTGGGCCGACGAAGGAGACCGGACCCTGCGCTCGGCTCGACACCAGCATGCGCGCGAGAAGCTGGTCGAGGATCGGATGTCCGGCGAGCTGGGGCGGGATCACCAGACCCTGGCCGTTCGCTCGCAGCCTGAGGAGAACCATCCCGTCCCGCGGCCCCTTCATCCAGCGCCACGGCCTCGAGAAACCATCGGGTCCGATCCGGATCGTGCCCAATCCCGCCAGATCGAGGTCCTGTCCTCTCGAACCGTCCAGGCGTTCGAGCCGGAGCGAGTGATCGGTCGCCACGACCGCAGTCGGGCGGGCACGTACGAACGTCCTGAGGAAGCGAACGGCCCAGGTGACACCGATCACCGCAGGCAGCAGCTCGATGAGCAGCAGCTGCAGTCCGACCTGGAGCTCGGCGACGGAGATGGCGCCGCCGACGAGGATGCAGAGCAGCGCCGCCAGCACGAGCCGTAGCCGCGTCCGCTGCCACTCCTCCGGGGTCGGACTCGACCGAAGAGCGAGGCCCTCCGCCGTGTCCAGCTGCTCCAGCTTCATGCGAGCAACGATAGAGGACGGGTGTCAGCTGCGGACTTCGATGCGTCCGTTGTGCTCTCGCACGCGGTACATCGGCTGCGCCGAGGCAGCAGGGGCACGGATCACATGCCCGTCCTCGAGGCTGAACGTGCTGCCGTGCATGGGGCACGTCACGCACCCGTTCTCGAACTTGCCGGGGGCGAGCGGCCATCCGGCATGCGAGCAGCGGTTGGCCAAAGCCTTGATGTCACCGTTGTGCCGGACGAGCAGCACCTCGACCTCGCCCGCGCGCGCGACGGTGTGGGCACCTTCGGAAAGCTCCTCGGCCGCCCCGGCATCGACCCACTCCTCGAGCTTCGGGTGGAACCCCGTGTGATCCACTCCGACACCCAGCACATATGACAGATGGCCGCCGAGGTAGCCGGTGGCCGCGAGCACGCCGAGGCCGAGGAAGGAGGAGACCCTGCCGCGTCCGCGACGGCCGCGCACTCTGTGCAGCTTGCCGCGATGCAGGAAGGACCGGGTGTAGAGCCCGAGCGCGATCGAGTTGCCGGCCGCGTGCACGAGACCGATCCGCCTCGCGTCGCCGTAGACGTCGATCCAGTCCGACAGACCGGAGGCGGCAGTCGGGAGCGCCGAGACGATCCCCGCGCCGATCAGGCGCCGTGCGATCTTCGGGTGGCGTGGTGCCATGACGTCGACGAGGGCGGCGCTCGTGAAGGAGCCGACCGCGATGTCGGTCAACATCGGGTGAAGGCGGTGGCCGAGCCAGACGCCGGAGAGGGCGTTCCGGACGGGCGGCGCCTCCACCCGCGGGCGGACCAGCTTGTCCACCTGGTCTGCAACCCGGTCGAGATGCTTGAGCTGCCCGATCCGGTCGATCTGGTCACGGACGGTCTTCGGGAGTTGTCCCGCGGAGATCCTGGTCACCCGGCGCGCGTACCCGGACCAACTCCGGCGGAACCGTTCGTCATGTATCACTGCACAGTGACTGGGCTCTCGGACCTCGGCGGCCTTCGGCGCCTCTCGGGGCTCAGACGATCAGCTCAGGGTGCTCAGGCTCAGCCGGCGACCTCTCGCCTTCCGAGCAGAGCCCGCCCGAGTGTCAGCTCGTCCGCGTACTCGAGGTCGCCGCCGACCGGCAGGCCGCTCGCGATCCTGGTCACCTTGATGCCGAGGGGGGCGAGGAGCCGCGCCAGGTACATCGCCGTCGCCTCTCCCTCGAGGTTCGGATTAGTGCAGAGGATCACCTCGACGATGTTGTGGTCGGAGAGCCGTTCGAGGAGGTCCCTCACGCGCAGCTGCTCAGGGCCGATCCCCTCGATCGGGTTCAGCGGACCTCCGAGCACGTGGTAGGTCCCGTGGAACTCACGGGTGCGCTCCACTGCGACGATGTCCCGTGGGTCCTCGACGACGCAGACGACGGTCTGGTCCCGGCGCGAGTCCGCACAGATCGTGCAGAGCTCGTTCTCGGCCACGTTGAAGCAGCGCTCGCACAGGCGGATCCGGTCCTTCACCTCGCCGATCGCGGCGGCGAGGCGCACCGCCTCCTCCTTCGGCACCTCGAGGAGATGGAACGCGATCCGCTGCGCGGACTTCGGGCCGACTCCGGGAAGACGGCTGAGCTCGTCGACGAGCGCCTGGATCGGTCCCGCGAACACGGCGTGATCAGCCGGCAGCGCCGTCTTCGTCCGGCTCGGGATGTCCGGCCGTGCCGTCATGCCCCGCCGTTGCTCCCGAGCCGCCCTCGGGCTGGGCTTCGCTGTCCGGCTCCGCCTCGGCGTCCGGCTCCGCCTCGGCGTCCCACTCAGCGTCCATGTCGAAGTCGGTGACCGGGCCTTCGGAGCCGAACAGCTCGTTCATGAAGTCGGAGAGCTCAGCCGGCATGCCCGCGGGCAGCGAGGCACCGAGTGAGCCGAAGATGCCCAGCCCGCCCGGACCGGGTGGTTGGTCGCTCTCGGCGGCGCCACCGGGCTCGCCGCTTCCACCCAGGCTGCCGAACAGGCCCTGGACCATCGCACCGAAGTCCAGCGCCGGCGGGAACAGCGACCCTGCAGCCTGCTCGCGAAGCTCCAGGGCATCGGCGAGCGCATGACGGAGTGCCGCCAGGACGAGGTCCTCGAGCATCCCGACGTCCTCGGGGTCGACAACCTCCTTCGAGATCCTCACAGAGAGCGCGTCGAGGTTGCCGTTCAGCCGGATCTCGACGGATCCGCCGCCGGCCCGCCCGGTCACGGCCTGCTTGCCAGCCGCCTCCGCCGCTTCCTCCAACTGATCCCTCGCCTGACCGAACAGGCCGGACAGTCCTCCGAGGGGGGCGATCGATCCCAGCTCGCCGAGGCCCGGGGGGTCTTGCTCCCCGACCTGGCTCGAGTCCTCGTCCGCGCGCGGCTCCTGCCTGCCTGCGGCTCCGGTAGCTCCGGCACCGGCCGCCTCTGCCGGTTCGCGTCCGTCGTCGTACGTGCTCATCCGCTCACCTCCTCCGCTCCGGGAAAGGCTTCCCGGAGCCGGTGCTCCGCCCACGACGCGGTGTCGTGGGGCTCGCTGACGACCGAGGCAGGGTCAGCAGCATCGACAAGTGCCTCCTCGAGCTCCGGCGGCTCACCCCGGTCATGGGGCTGGCTGCGAACCGGACCTGCACGCTCCTGCGTACCTGGAGCTGGCGAGGCCGGCGGACCCGTGTCGGCGTCCGTCACGAGCTCCAGTCGGACCCGCGTCCCGAAGTGAGAGTTGATGGCCTCGGCCACGTCTGCCTCGAGGGCCGCTGCATGCTGGACGTGTGCCGCGTTCGGGAGAGCGAACACGGCCGCTCCCTCGCTGAACGCGACCCATCTCCCGACCTGGTAGATCGCCCGGATGCGAGGACGCAGCCCCGGCAGGATCCTGTCGGCCCACGCCTCGACGAGATCGTCACGTGTCGGTCGGCCCGGTGGCGCCTCAGCTGAGGTGCCCTCCGGTGTCGCTCCTGGCTCAGACAGGGGTGCAGGCGTCGGGTATCCGAGCCGTGTCGCGGGCGCGGATTCCGTGACTCGCGCCTCGGTCGTCGCTGCCGCCTCCCGCGATTGGGGCTGTTGCGACTGCTGCTGTTGTTGTGCCAGGAAGGCGCCGAGTGCAGGACGAGGAGCTCCCCCCTCCGGCGGAGGATCCTGCGTCGACGGCGCAGCTGCCGGGGGGGCGGGATGTGCAGCGGGCGCGGCTGGATCCTGGCGCGCGCGAGACGGGCTGTTCGGATCGAGCTGCGAGAGCCGCCACTCGAGCCGCTCGACCCGGTCCAGCAAGGCCGCGGTCGAGTCATCGACCTCCGGATTCGTGAGCCGGACCATGGCAACCTCGAGTGTGGTGCGCGGATCGATCGCCTCCCGCATGTCGACGATCGCCTGGCCGATGAGCTCGAGAGCCCGGACGCACCGGGCGGGCGCGAGCAAGGCGCGCCCGTCTGCAGCCAGCATCTCGGGCTCCGGCCGTATGACCCGTCGCGCCACACTGGCGAGAAACTGCTCCCTCAGCGTCTCGACGAGCTCCACAGCCAGGCGTTGGGCCTCGAAGCCGGCTGTGATCGCCTCGGCGACGACACGAAGGGCAGCGGCTGGATCCTGGGCCGCTATCGACTGCACCAAGTCCAGCAAGAAACGGTGATCGTCCTCCACGATCCCCGACGCCACCACCTGGTCAAGCACTGACAGGGCATCGCGAGCCGAACCATGACCTCGCCGGGCGGCGGCGTCGATGGCGTCCTCGGGCAGCTCGAGCCCCGCGTCCTGCGCGATGTCGCCGAGAAGGCCTTCGAGCACGGGCTGCTCGAGAAGGTGGAACTCGAAGTGCTGTGTCCGGCTGCGGATCGTCGGCAAGACCTTCTGCGGATCGGTCGTCGCGAGGACGAACACGACATGTCCAGGTGGCTCCTCCAGCGTCTTCAGCAGGGCGTTCGACGCGGCAGTCGAGAGCATGTGGACCTCGTCGATGATGTAGACCTTGCGCTTGCCCGGCGTGGCCAGCGACGCTCGTGACACGAGGTCACGCATGGCGTCGACGCCGTTGTTGGAAGCGGCGTCCAGCTCGTGGACGTCGAGGGAGGCCCCGCGGGCGATGTCGACGCAGGACTCGCATCGCCCGCATGGCTCCCCGTCCTCGGGTTGGAGGCAGTTCAGGGCCTTGGCGAGGATCCGCGCCATCGACGTCTTGCCGGTCCCTCTCGGGCCGGAGAAGAGATAGGCGTGCACCATCCGTCCGTCGCGGACGGCGTTGCGAAGCGTCGTAGCCGTCAGATCTTGACCGCGAACCTCCGAGAAGCGCTGCGGACGGTACCGGCGGTAGAGCGACTGGTACTGAGGCACGGGAGGGGCTGCGGGAGCTTCGGGGGAGGCGTCGGCCACGCCGTCCGACATTACGAGACTGGTGTGACGGCCGCGGCAGGACGAGAAGATGAGACCCCCCGACGCGAGACGGCGCTGCCGTGCGCAGCAGCCAGGTCCCCTGCGGCACATCCGCTCGTCCGCTGAGAGCTGCTGCCTTCCGGCCCTGACTCGGTTCACGGTCGCCAATTGCGCAGAACCCGGCCGCTGCGCGCGGCAGGGCCGGAGGCACAGAC
>JAJYGW010000220.1 GCA_021790615.1 Actinomycetes bacterium
TGGGAGCCGCGCAAGTGCACGGAGACGGCAAGGCCGGCCGGCGCGAGGCGGAGGGCGCCGGGATGGGGAAGGACGACGAGCGGCGACGAGCGAGCATGCGGGTCGAGCACGACTCGATGGGCGAGGTCCTCGTGCCCGCAGACGCCCTCTGGGGCGCGCAGACCCAGCGCGCCGTCGAGAACTTCCCGATCTCCGGCCAGCGGATCGACCGCGCCTTGGTGGCGGCGCTCGCGTCGATCAAGGGTGCGGCGGCCGTGGTCAACGCGGAGCTCGGCGTCGTCGACCCGGAGGTTGCCCGCGCGCTCCACGACGCGGCCGCTGAGGTCGCGGCGGGCCGCCACGACGACCACTTCCCGGTCGACGTCTTCCAGACCGGGTCGGGAACCTCGTCGAACATGAACATGAACGAGGTGCTCGCCCGCATCGCCAGTGCCCGGCTCGGCCGGGAGATCCGCCCCAACGACGAGCCGAACGCCTCGCAGAGCTCGAACGACGTCTTCCCCTCGGCGATCCACCTCGCTGCGGCGCGTGAGCTGAGCCGGGATCTGCTGCCCGCTCTCGCTCGCCTCGGTGATGCGCTGGCGGAACGCTCCGCGGCCTTCGCCGGGGTCGTCAAGTCCGGACGGACGCACCTCATGGATGCGACGCCGGTCACGCTCGGGCAGGAGTTCGGTGGCTTCGCGGCCCAGGTTCGCCATGGCGCGGAGCGGATCCAGGACTGCCTCCCCCGAGTCGGCGAGCTCCCCCTCGGCGGGACGGCTGTCGGCACCGGGCTCAATGCCCCCCCGGGCTTTGCGGAGCGAGTGATCGCCTGTCTCGCAGCCGAACTCGGTCTCGTGCTCACCGAGGCGCGGGACCACTTCGAGGCGCAGGGCGCCCGCGACGCGCTCGTCGAGTGCTCCGGCGTGCTGCGAACCATCGCGGCCTCGCTGTACAAAGTGGCGAACGACCTGCGCTGGCTCTCGTCGGGACCGCGCTGTGGGCTCGGGGAGATCCACCTCCCGGACCTCCAGCCCGGCTCTTCGATCATGCCCGGGAAGGTGAACCCGGTCGTCCCCGAGGCGGTCTGCCAAGTCGTCGCCCAGGTCTACGGGAACGACGCCGCCGTGGCGTTCGGGGGAGCGGCGGGGAACCTGGAGCTGAACGTGATGCTCCCGGTGATCGCGCGGAACCTGCTCGAGTCGATCCGGCTGCTCGCGGCGGTGTCGCGGGCGCTGGCCGACAAGTGCGTCTCCGGGATCGTGGCCGACGAGGAGCGCTGCCGGACGTACGCGCTCTCGTCGCCCTCGATCGGTACCAGCCTCAACCCCTACATCGGCTACGAGGCGGCCGCGAAAGTGATCAAGACGGCTCTCGCCGAGAACAAGGACCTCCGCACCGTGGTCCTGGAGCAGGGCCTGCTCACCGAGGCCGAGGTCGACAAGGCGCTGGACGTCGTCGCCATGACGCGGGGCGGCATCTTGCGCTGACCGGCTGGAGCTCCTGCCCGCTCCAGAGGGCGTTCCCTGGATACGGTGAGGTGGTGCATCCTCTCGAGCAGCTCCGGGCGGTCGCGCGAGTCGACCGAGTGCCGGCGGTCGAGCTGGTCTCCCTCGCCGCCGACGCGCTCGCAGGCTTCTGGGGGAGCCCTCCTGAGCTCGTGCCCGGACTGCTCCGGCTCGTGGAGCGCCATCCGACCTGCGGGCCGGTCTGGTGTCTCGCCTCTCGGGTGCTCCTCGCGGAGGACCCGGCAGCTGCGGCGGCTGAGCTGGTCGTCGAGCTCGAACAGGACTCGACCGCCGACCGCCTCGCGGCGGCGGCGCCCGAAGGTGGGCGGGTCGTCGTCGTCGGCTGGCCCGACACCGCGAGCGTGGCGCTTGCGGAGCGGGGCGACCTCGCGGTCGCGGCGGTCAGGTCTGCTCGGAGCGACCCGGGGCTCGCGCAGGCGCTCGCCCGGCTCGGCAACGACGCGGAGGACCTCCCCGCTGGCGCAGTTGCCGCTGCGGTCGTCGGCTCGGACCTGGTCGTTCTCGAGGCGGAGGCCGCTGGCCCCGACGGGCTCGTGGCGCCGGAGGGATCACTCGCCGCAGCCGCCGTCGCTCGGGCCGTCGGTGTGCCGTGCTGGGTCGTCGTCCCGGCCGGGACGCTGCTCCCGGGCCCGCTCTGGCTGGCGATGAGGAGCCGCCTCGACGGTCGGCGAGCGCACCAGCCTCGCCGGGTGGACGGCGCAGGCGCGGAGCTGGTCGGGCTCGGCCTCGCCGACGAGGTGTTCCGCCCCGACCGCCAGGTGCCACCGGACTGGCTCGGGAGCCTTGCCGACTGCGCCGATGCTCCCGAGCTGCGTCGTGGGCCGGGCCTCCCGTTCGGCACCTGAGCCTGACTGGCCCGGCGCTGCTCATGCGACGGGAGGCTTCCCTGACTCGGCGCGACGTCGCGGCGCCCGGCTCCGCTCGCTCGCCGTCGGTCCGGGAGAGAGACCCGGCTGGCCGTCCTCGGCAGGCCCCTCGTCGTGACCGGCCGTGCGCGCTCGCCTACCATCACGTCGTGCAACTCCTCTCGATCCGAGCCGTCGACCTCGCCGGAGCGCGCTGATGGGGGCGCGGTCCCGGTTCCTCCCCCGACGCTCCTGCCTCGCCGTCCCCGGGTCGTCCGATCGCTTCCTCACCCGCGCGCCGGGCACGGACGCCGACATGTGCTTCCTGGACCTCGAGGACGCGGTCGCGCCGAGCGAGAAGGAGCCCGCACGTGCCAAGGTCGTGACGGCCGTTCGAGAACTCGACTGGGGCGACAAGGTCCTCTGCGTGCGGGTGAACGCGTGGGACACGCGCTGGACCTACCGGGACGTCATCGACGTCGTTGGCGCCGCCGGTCCGCGCCTCGACGAGGTCATGCTCCCCAAGGTGTCGACACCGGCGGAGGTGGTTGCGCTCGACCTGCTCCTCACCCAGGTCGAGGCCGATGCCGGGCTCTCCCGTGGTCACATCGGGCTCGAGGTGCAGATCGAGACGACGCTCGGGTTGATCAACGTCGAGGCGATCTGCACCGCATCGCCCAGGATCGAGGCGGTGGTCTTCGGACCGGCAGACTTCGCGGCGTCGATGGAGATGCCGGTCCTGACCGGCGGTGTGGAGATCCCGAACTACCCAGGCGACCACTTCCACTATGTCCTCGCGAAGATCCTCATGGCCGGACGCGCCGCAGGGATCCAGGTCGTTGACGGTCCCTACCTGAAGGTGCGGGATCTCGAGGGCCTCGCAGCGTACTGCACGCGGAGCGCGACGCTCGGCTACGACGGCAAGTGGGCCTTGCACCCCGACCAGGTGGCGGTGGTGAACGAGGCCTTCTCGCCGACGCAGGAGCAGTTCGAGCGAGCGGTCGCGATCCTCGACGCCTACCGGGCCGCAACGGAGGGTGACGGTCGGGGGGCGGTCATGTTCGGCGACGAGATGATCGACGAGGCGAGCCGGAAGATGGCGGAGAAGTTCGTCACCCGGGGTACTCGGGCCGGCCGGGTCCGGCTCCCGCGTGCCGAACCGGACGGGGCGTCCCCGGGCGGGTGACGGTGCGGTTCGCCGCGGCGGACCGGTCCCGGACCGAGGCGGCGCGGACGGCGGGACACCCTGCCCGAACGGGCGAACGGCTCTGCTCGAACAGGCAGGGATCATTGCCCGGAGACATGCCCCCGGTCGCAGGACGGGGGGCCCTCGTTGCGAGAGGCTGGCTGCATGATCCACGAGGTGGACGAGGCGATCCGCAAGATCGTCACCGACGAGGTGCTTGCCGGGACGGAGCTGACGGTTGTCTTCGACGCGCCGACGAAAGACTGGGCGGCGAAGCGGGTCGCCCCGGTGATCGACGCCTATCTCTACGACATCCGTGAGGAAGTGGCACGTCGGAGCGTCGGGGTTCGTGCCGAACGCGACCAGCGTGGCGTGGTCGTCGCGGAGCGTCAGCCGATGCGCTACTACCGCCTCGCATACCTGCTCACGGCGTGGGCGCAGCGGCCCGAGGACGAGCACCGCCTCCTGTCGGCGCTGCTGGCCTGTTTCGTGCGGAGGGAGGCAATCGCGCCGGAGGAGCTCCCCGGGGCGCTCGGCGAGCAGGCACTGCCGGTACGCGTCGCCGTCGCGGCTCCGCCGAAGGACGACCGCCAGGTCTCCGAGGTGTGGTCGGCCATGGGGGGCGAACTGCGGGCGGCGCTCGACCTGGTGCTGACCGTGCCGGTCGAGGTCGGGCGGCTGGTCGTGCCGGCACCGCCGGTCGAGCAGCCGCTCACCCTCGTGGTGCAGGGCGCGGGGGGCGGCGAGTCGATCCAGGGCCGCAGGCGCGCGACACCGGACGAGAGCCGAGAGCGCCCTGCCGATGCCGATGCCGATGCGCCAGAGCCGCCCGCCCAGCGCGACGCGCGACCAGCCGCTCGGCGGCGCCGACAGGGATGAGCGGACCGGGATGAGCGACGTTCGTGCCCGGCGCGCCGCTCGCCCAGGCACGGCGCTCCGGGCCGTCGACGAGCTCGCGGCGCGGGTGCGACTCGCGGTGGAGGCGATGCGGGCGGCCGATCCCGCGGTCGACGACCCCTTCCGAGGGTTGTACCTGTCGGAGGAGGAGGTGCTCGCACTCCTCGACCGCCCGCCCTCGGGCGGCCCGGGTGCCCCGGCCGTGGATGCCGACCGGCTCGGACTGCTCGCGACCCGCTTCGACTTGACGGCGTTCGACGTCGAGATCCTCGTGGTCGCGCTCGCGCCCGATGTCGACGCCCGTTTCGAGCGCTTCTACGGGTACCTACACGACGACGTGACCCGCCGGCGCGCCACGATCGGGCTGGCATTCGGACTCGCCGGCGTCGCCCCGTCGGACCCGGTGGCGCGTGGTCGGGTCGCCCCGGGTGCCCCTCTCATCGACGGCGGGCTGGTCGTGGTCGAAGAGCCGGAGCGTCCGTTCCTCTCGCGCTCGCTCGCCGTGCCGGAGCGGGTGACGGCATGGTGCCTGGGGGACGAGGGTGTCGACTGGCAGGTCGAGGGGGCTTCGTGGCCGGTCGAGCCTCGGCGCGGGGCGGAGGCGGACCGGCTGGCCGTCGTGCTCCGACGCGGGAGCGGGCTGCTCTACCTCCGTGAGCGGCCGGGGGCCGCCGGTGCGGATCTGGCGGCCGGCGTGCTCGCTGCGGCCGGGCTCTCGCCGCTCGTGGTCGACGTGCGGAGCTTCGGGGTCGAGGAGGACCCCCTCGGCGCCGTCCGGCACCTCGCCCGTGAGGCCCGGCTCCTCGGGGCGGGGCTCGCGCTCGGGCCCGTCGACGCCCTGGTGCCGCGCGCCCTCGGGGCACTGCGGATGCTCGCCGATGCCAGCCTGCCGCTCGTGCTCTTCGGAGCCGAGGCGTGGGATCCCGCCTGGGCGCGACGGGTGCCCGCCCAGGTGGAGGTTGTGCCGCCCGACGCGCTCGAGCAGGCGGCGATCTGGACCGGTGCCCTCGGCGAGGCGGGGCCGGCGCTCGCCGAGGCGCTCCCGGGCTACCGGCTCGCCGGGTGGCAGGTCCGTCGTGCGGCAGTTGCTGCCCGCCAGGTCGCCCTGCTCGGCGGTGGCGAGCTCGGCGAAGCCGAACTCCGCCAAGGCGCGGCCCAGCAGAGCGCGGGGGGTCTCACCCGCCTCGCGCGTCGGATCGACCCGGCCGTGGGCTGGGGCGACCTGGTCCTCGCACCGGGCGTCGTACGCCAACTCCGTGAGCTGGTGGAGCGTGCGAGGCTCCGGGGCAGGGTGCTCGGCGAGTGGCGGATGCGGCCCGGTGGGGGCCGCGGGACCGGGGTCGTCGCCCTGTTCGCGGGTGACCCCGGAACGGGCAAGACGATGTCTGCCGAGGTGATCGCCGGTGCCCTCGGCCTCGAGCTCTACGCGGTGAACCTCGCCACGGTGGTCGACAAGTACGTGGGCGAGACCGAGAAGAACCTCGAGCGGATCTTCGTCGAAGCGGCCGGGGTCAACGGGCTGCTGCTGTTCGACGAGGCGGATGCCCTGTTCGGGAAGCGTTCCGAAGTGCGCGACGCACACGACCGCTACGCCAACGTCGAGACCTCCTATCTCCTCCAGCGCCTCGAGAGCTTCGACGGGCTCGCCGTCCTCTCGACCAACCTCCGGGCGAACCTGGACGAAGCGTTCACGAGGCGACTCGACCTGGTCATCGAGTTCCCCGAGCCGGACGTCCGGCTGCGTCGTGAGCTCTGGGACCGTTGCCTCGGGAGCGTCCTGCCTCGGGCAGCCGACGTCGACCTCGACTTCTGCGCACGGGCGTTCAGCCTCTCCGGTGGTGGGATCCGGTCCGCGTCGATCACCGCGGCCTATCTCGCGGCGGCGGAGGGCGGCCCCGTCCGGATGGCACAGCTCGTCCGGGGCGCGTACCTCGAGTATCGAAAAGCCGGTCGCCTCACGCTCGAGTCGGATTTCGGGCCGTGGCTCGCCGAGGTCGTGGGGTGACGGGCCGGGATCCCCTGCGCGGCCGGAAAGGCCCTGGTATGTTCGGGAAGCTGGCTCGGTGACTGCCACGGCGTTCGAGCGTGGTCGAACGGCGGGAGCGCGTTGCCGTGCGTCGGCCTGGAGGGCGCATGGGTACGACCGGTAGGAGAGCGTTCGAAGAGTTCGACCCCCGCATCGGGCGACGTCACGAGCGGCTCCGCCCGCAGGCGAGCGCCAGCGAGAGCCTGTCGAGCGCGCGGCCCGTGGTGGAGGGCCGGCCCGGCGCGATCCTCGCGCTCCAGCGACAGGTGGGGAATCGGGCGGTCCAGCGGCTCCTCGGCGGAGCCGAGCTCGACGAGTCCGAGGAGTCCGACGAGATCCAACGCGTCGGCGCAGCCGGCGGGGAGCAAGCGGCACCAGCGAACCCTGCGAGCGCCCTCGTTCGCGAGGCGCTCTCGCTCCCGGGTGCGCCGGCCGACGGGCAGGCGCTCGCCCAGGCGCGCCGAGCCGGCGCAGCCGTGCCGCCGATGCGTGTCGTCACCGGGCCTGTCGCCGACGCCGCCGCCAAGGCGGTCGGCGGGTCGATGTTCACGGTGGGGAGCAAGATCGTGGCGCAGGACGGCGCCTACCGACCTGGGTCGCCCACCGGTCAGCGCGACCTCATGCACGAGCTCTATCACGGTTACCAGCAGGCGACCGGACCAGTCGCCGGGACCTCCTGGGGCGACGGGCTCTCGGTTTCGGACCCGAGCGACCGCTTCGAGCTGGAGGCGGAGGAGTTCGCTCACCGGGCGGCCGGCGGCCACTGAGCCGCCACGACTGGCCGAACTGCCGGCGCTGGCTGACCAGCCACGACTGGCAGAAGTGCCGGCGCTGCCCGAACGGGCAGCCAATCGCTCCCGAAAGGGGCC
>JAJYGW010000200.1:0-2207 GCA_021790615.1 Actinomycetes bacterium
GGTCCCCCGTCCGCCCCGCTCGCGCTCGAGGGGCCCGGTTTCGTGCCGCCCGGAGTCCTCGAGTCCGGTTCCTGGCCCGACGGCGGCGCCGACGTCGCCAACCTCTCGTCCTACGGCAGTCCCCTCAGCGTCTCGCTCTCCACGTACGGCGACGGAACGGTGACCCCGGCGGGCGCGAAAGCGCCGACGGTCTCGCTCGAGGACCTCGGTGCGGTCCTCGGACCGACCGGGGAGGTGACCTCGTACTCGGTGCACCCGCCGAGCGCGTCGTCGCCGTCGAGGGCGTCCGCGCTCCCGCTGCAGCTCGTGGGGCAGAGTGGCAGCTACGGCACCAGCGGGGACTCGCTCGACGTCGGGGCGCTGCAGACCGCCGCGTGCGGAGGCACCGCGCCGCAGTACTGCGCCACGATCTCCATGACCGGCGCCCCTGACCCGAGCGCCGCGCCAACGATCCACGCCTTCCCCGCCAGCCCGCTCGGTGCCGGCGAGAACACCGTGACGTTGGGCACGGCCAGCAGCCCGGTCGTGGAGTTCGCGGGCATCGGCGAGGTGACCGGACCCTCCGGCGGCGGCACGGAGTTCGTGACCTCCTCGGAGGGGGGCTTCGCGCTGACAGGCGGGGCCGCGGCACCCAACACCCTCGACCTCGCGAGCGCGGTACTCGAGACGGGAGAGGCTGCGATCACCGTCGACACGGAGACCACCCCGCCCCTCGTGTCCAATCTCGAGGCCGACGCCGCCGCAGGGACCACCGACAGCTTCACCAACTTCGCCGAAGTCACGGCGAGCAGTGTCGCGCCGGTGACGATGGAGGCGAACGGCAAGACGCCCTACGAGTTCGTCGGTGCGATCCCCCAGGTAGACACGCTCAACCTCGGCGATGCTGCGACCACGGCCACGAATCCCCTGCTCGTCGGGGTGGACTCCTCGCCAGGTTCGGCGACGGGATTCTCGCTCCCGAGCGGGCTGAACTGTCCGCCCGGCCCGCTCTCGAACCCCGCGAACTGCGGTGAGGCGTCGGATGGCGGAGGCGCGATCACCTTCCAGGACCTCCAGGTCATCGACGGAGCGAACCAGACGAGTGCCGGAGTCGGGACGACCTTCGACCTCTCGGGGGTCTACCCCGCCAGCTTGGCGCTCACCCTCGCCGGCGGGGGCACACCGGCGGACAACACCGTCGACCTGGCCGACGTGAACGCGGCACCGCTCACGTCCCCGTCGAGCGACGTCCCCTTGCTCGGTGTCGACCTCGGTGACGCCGGTTCGACGCCGGGCGGGTCGCTCTGCAGCGTGGACGGGACCGCCCTCCTCGGCGGGATCGGGGCAGGATCGCTCGGGGGCTTCGCTTCGCCCTGCGCGCCGAGCGTGACGAGTGAGGACCAGCCGGTCACCTTCACGGGCGTCACCAACGTCGAGCAGTCCACCGCACCCACGCAGGCCGTCCCGGCGCCGCTGTCGACCACGCAGTCGACAACTGTGCCCGGGACGGTGTTCGTCCTGGCGGGCGGGAACTTCAACCTGAGCGCTGCGTCGACCCCAGGGGCGAGCGGCTACAGCGCCGCTGCGAATGGCGTGAACTTCCTGGACCTTGCCGGGGCGTCGGGCGGGACGAGCATCTCCCTGGCGAGCACGGGCACAGTCGGCTTCCCCGCGGGCTCGGGCGGGACGACGACGGCGACCTCGTCGACGGTGTCGGGTGTCTTCGGCGTCGTCGGTCCGACTGCCGGCAGCTCGAGCTTCACCTTCGGTAGCACGGGCGGCTACGAGGTCTTCGCCAACGGGTCGGACGCGACGGCGACCAACACGCTCTCGACGGCGGCGAGCAGCCGCGAGAAGGTCGCCGGGATCTTCCAGCCCGCCGGGGGCAGCGCAGTGATCGCCGGTGAGCAGCTGACCGACTCGAGCGCCTCGGGGATCACCGATGGCGGAGTCTTCGCGGCCGAGGGCGTGTCGGCACCGTTCGGCGTGGCTACCAGCTCGGACTTCCTCCAAGGCTTCGCGACCATCGACGGCGCGAACAACGGCTATACGACCCTCGCGTTCGACAACACCACCGAGTGCGCGAACGGTTTCGGCAGCCCCTTCGCCGGGGGGATCAGCTTCGTCGGCCACCAGTCCGGCAACGTGCTCGACCTCTCCGGAGTCACCCTCTGTTCCGGCGACGCAGTCCAGGTCAACCTCGACTCCTCGCCGGCGACGGAGATCGG
>JAJYGW010000200.1:2217-7329 GCA_021790615.1 Actinomycetes bacterium
GACGGTGGGCAACGGTCCGTCGAGTGGTGGTGCCCCGGTGTTCTCTGCCCCCGACTCCTTCACCGGCATCACGCAGATCGAGGGCACCGCAGACGGCGGCACCTCGTTCGTGCTCGGGGACACGGCGGGCTACACCCTCGTCGCGGCGAACGGTGGCGTCCCGGCCGGCTCCTCGACGCTTCCTCCCCTCGCTCCCCTCGCGAACGTGCTCGACCTCTCTGCAGCGGGCGCGTCGGCGACCAGCCCCCTCGTCGCGGACGTGACGACGCAGAGCGGCTGTACGTCCCCGTGCATCCCGGCTTCCGGCGACACCGGCGTGCTCTCGGGGGGCGCGCTGGCCCCGGCCAGCCAGGGTGGACCTGCCACGGACCAGTTCTCGGGGATCACCTCGTACCTGGGTTCGACCGACGGTCAGACGGACTTCCAGCTCGGGGCCGCAAGCGGTGTCCCGCTCGCCGGCGGGGTGCAGATCACCGGGAGCCCCGGGACGACCGGGAACGTGCTCGACCTCTCGGGCGCGCCCCCGCAGCTGGTCGTCTCGACGCCCGGGGGTCCGAGCGGCCCCTCGTCGGTGACGGCAGCGCCGGCTGCCTCGAGCAGCATCGGGGTCACGCCCCCGTTGCTCGGAGCCTCGATCTCCTTCAGCGGCCTCACCACGGTGAAGGGTTCCTCGAGTGGCTACACGACGTTCTCCTCGGCGCCGGCCACCGCCCCGGTGGGGGGTTACACCTTCGTGGGCGGCGGGCAGCCCGACACCAACGCGCTCGACTTCGCCTCCTCCTCGGCGGGCGTGACCTTCGACGCAGGGGGCTCGAGCACTGCACAGGTGAACGGCCTTGCCGTCGCCCCCGACGACTTCTCGGGCATCGCTGCACTGGTCGGCTCGAACGCGGGCGGCAACCAGTTCCTCCTCGGGAGCCAGAGCGCGGGTTTCGCCGTGGTCGGGGGGACGGGGAGCTCGAGCGAGGAGCCGAACACGCTGGACCTGTCCGCCTCCACGGCTGACGTCACGATCAACGCCACGAGCACCCCTGGGCTGCCGCCTGCGCTCGGCGGCTCGTCCGCCACCCCGCCGGCGCCGACGGGAACGGTTGCCTTCACCGGGGTCAGCGGGACCGACTCGTTCTTCGACGTCGAGGCGTTCGTCGGTGCCAACTCCGTCACGAACACCCTCGACGCGAGCGCCGCGGGTGGGCTCTCCTTCACCGGAGGCGGCGGCACGGCCGAGAACATCCTGAGCTACGCGGACGCAGGCAGCGTCGGGGTCGACGTCAACGCTGGTGTGGACCCGGGTACCGTCACCGGCCTCGGCGCTCCCGAAGGTCCCTCCGCCTGCGCGCTCACCACCGCCGCCGCCGGCGACTGCTTCACGGGAGTCACCAGCTTCGTCGGCGGTTCCGGTGCGAACACCTTCCAGCTCTCCACGCAGAGCGCGGCGAGCTTCTCGGGCGGGGGCTCGACCGACTCGACGGCAGTGGTGCCGAGCGTCGACGGCGCTGTCGCCGTCGATCTCGCCGCCACGCCGGCCACGGTTGCCCTCCCGGGTCTCGGCGGTGGCGAGCTCGTGGACACCCTCACCGGGGTGCAGAACGTGGATGGCCCACCGAGCGGTGACACGACCTTCACCCTGCCGACAGGTGGTGGCTACTCGATCCTCGGCGAGGCGACGCCGTCCGCACTGCCCAACACGGTCGACCTGGCCGGCCTCCCGTCGAGCCAGGCGGACCCGACGGTCGTGGACCTGAGCGGCAACGTCCCGTACGCGAGCTGCCCGAGCGCGCCTTCCGGCACCACGCTCGCCGGCTACGTGACCTGGCAGGTCGCGAATGCCATCCCGACGGCGCAGTGTGACGCGCTGCTCGGCGATCTCGCCGACTTCGACGGACCGACGGCGGGCCACGCCGTCTTCGTGCCGGGGGCCGCCGGCGGCTACTCCTTTGCCGCACCGACCAACGCGGCCGCGAGCGTGCTGGACCTGGCTGCCCTCGGGACCGGGTCCGTGGTCAATCTGGACGCCTCACCGCGCACCCTCACCCTTCCCGCCGGCGAGGGGACCGACACGTTCGTCGGGCTCCGGTACCTCGTGGACGGCACGGGGACGACCTTCGCCGTCGGCCCCACGACGGGCTACAGCTTCGTCGGCGACGCCTTCCAAGTGGGCGGCGGACCCATCATCCCGAGCGGCGAGCAGATCCCGATCGACCCCGCTGCCGGCGGGGACACGCTCGACCTCGCGAACCTGGGCGCGTCCGCAACCGTCCAGCCCCCCCTCGGCGCGAGCGCAGGAACCGTTTCGGCCGCGGGCGGCTCGGACACCTTCGACGGGTCCGTCACCACCTTCGACGGCCCGAGCGTCGGTGGGTCGGTCTTCTACGCCGTCCCGCGCTCCGCCGGCCAGGCTGGTCTCACCTTCGACGGGGCCAGCCAGGGCAACGTGCTGGACCTCGCGGACCTTCCTGCTGAGACCGGGCTGGCCGGCCAGACAGTGGTCGCACTCGGCGCGACGAGTGTCGACGGCACGCAGGAGCCTGCGCATGTCGCCCAGTCGCCCAACCTCTCACCGAACCCGGCAGTGACGGGCGGCGCGTGCGCCTACCTCGCCTGCATCGCGGACCTGAGCTCGATCGACGGCCCGAGCGACCCGACCGACTTCGTCGCCCCTCCGACAGGGTCGTTCACCATCGCTGCGGACGCCACGGTGCCGAACGCGCTCGACCTCTCGGCGGCAACGGGACCCGCCACCGTGAGCATGGGAGCGAACGGTGACGGGAGCGCCGGCGCGGCCGATCTCACGGTCAACTTCACCGGTGTCACGGAGCTGCGCGCGACGTCGACCGGGACGACCTCGGTCCAGGCGCCGACCTCGACGACGGCCGCAGCCACGCCCTTCCTCTTCGAGGGGACACCGGGTGCCGGAGACGGGCTGAGCTTCGCCGGGCTCTCCGACACGACTGGCGGGACCGGCGGCCAGTTGGTCGTCGACACCCAGCCCGACGGCACGGCGACCGTCTGCAGCCCCCTCCCCGGGGTGGTCGCGACCTCGTCCTCCTGCACGGCGAGCGGGCTCGGCGTTGCGACCCTCCCCGGCGGGAGCCAGGAGCTCTTCACCGGTGTCTCCCAGTTCGACGGTGCCCAGAGCGGCTTCACGGACTTCGAGCTCGGGAACCAGGCGGGCATCGACGTCCAGGGCAGTGAGGGGAACAACGCGATCGACCTGAGCCAGGCGACCGGGCAGCTGGCGGTGAACCTGGCGACCGGCACGGTGAGCGGGGGCGGTCTCGTCCTGCCGGGTGGTGCAGAGGCGAGCTGTGGCGCGCCGGACTGCTTCTCCGGGATGAGTGGGATAGCTGGCTCGAGCGGCGGCACGTCCTTCGACGGGTCGGCGACACCCGGGCTCGACCTGATCGGTGTCGCGACGGCTCCCGGTGGTGCCCCCGTGGCGAACCAGCTGAACTTCGCCGGCCTGGTGCCGAGCGGGAGCAGTGGGGTCGGGGTGTCGGTTGGTGAGACCGCTCCTGCATTGCAGGGGAATCTCGGGTGGTTCGCCCCGGTCGCGGACCCGACGGCGGTCGACCCGGGCCCCGGGGACGGGACGGTGCTGCTCCCCGGCGGGAGTGGGGCCGACAGCTTCTTCAACGTCAGCTCCTTCGTCGGGACCCCGGCCGACGACACCTTCGACGTGGGGGCCGGGAACTACCAGATCTCCGGAGACGGGGCCGCGGCGGATGGCCAGGACGCGGTCGTACTGGACGATCCCTCCGCGGCGGGTGTGGTCTGCGCGGGGCCGAGCGGGAGCACCGCCTACCTCGTCAATGCTCCGCAGGACTGCGCCACGATGACCGCAGGGACCCTTCCGTCCAGCGACGTCGCGGGGAGCGACACGTTGGCGGGGATCGGCTCGATCACCGGCACGAGCTTCGGCCAGAACGACTTCGCCGTCGTCGGCTCGGGTGCTCCGTCGCTCGACTTCGCCGGTCGTGGGACCGGGAACATCCTGGATCTCTCGGGAGCGGGTGGGGCCGTGACGTTCACCCCTTCCTCGGGCGTTGCAACCGTGGCGGACGGCTCGCCTGTCTCGTTCTCCGACGTCACCGTGTTCGTGGCACCGGGAGCCGGTGGGAACGAGCTGGTCGCGCCGCTCACGGGTGCGCTCTCGTTCTGCCCGGGCACCTACGATCCCGCCGCGGCACCGGCGTGCGCCCCTGCCGCGTCGGGCAGCACCATCCCGGCGAACACCCTCGACCTCACGGCTGTGCCCCTCGCCACGACGGTGACCATGCCGGCGGTGGGCCCGAGCGCGACAGCGAGCTGCGGCGACGGGATGCTCGGCTCCGCGACGACGGCCGACGCCAGCCTCGTCGCCTGCTTTGCCGACGTCCAGACTCTCGACGGGGCCGCGGGAGGGACCACCGTCCTGGCCGGGCCGCCGTCGGGACTGACCTTTGCCGGGGATCCGTCCATTGCGTCGGCGAACACCCTGAGCTATGCGCCCGACACCACGGCGGTGCCCGGGAGCGGGAGCGTCGTCGCGACCGTGACCGCCGACGCTGCCGCCGGTGCGTCCGGGAGCGTTTCGCTCGCCGGGAACGCGATCGCCGCGCCGGATGTGTTCTCGGGCGTCGGCTCGCTGCTCGCGCCCGGGACGTCGGGGTCGAACGCCGCGGCGCTCGGCGGAAACGAGCTCGACCTCGCGGGCGTCGGAGCCGGCGGGGGAGGGCAGCCGGCCACGATCGCGGTCGCAACCGGGAAGGCATCGCTCTCCGGCGGGACGGCCACGCTCGGCTTCTCGAACTTCACCCAGTTCGTCGCGCCGGGCACGGAGCCGACCACGTTCCTCGCGCCCGCCGGGCCGAACGAGGACTTCGTCGGCGCGCCGGGGCTCGCCGACACCCTGAGCTTCGCTGCCGTCCCTGGAGGGCTGTCGCCGCTCGTCGTCGACACCAACACGGCCAGCGCGGCCACGCTCCTCGACGGCACGACCCCCGTCCCCCACGTCGCCTCACTGCCCGATGGTGGGACGGATGGTTTCGGCGCGATCGCGACCTTCGACGGGGACGGCGCGGGGGCGACGGTGTTCGAGGCCGGCAGCGCGACGAACCCGAACGCGTACAC
>JAJYGW010000178.1 GCA_021790615.1 Actinomycetes bacterium
GGCACGCGCGCCCCGGTGGGGGCAACGCCGACCCGCTCGCCGCTCGGCGGGGCCGGTCGCACTCGCGCTGCTCGGCGTCGCCTCGCTGGCCCTCGCAGTCGTGGCTGCGCCCGCCGTGCCGGCGGGTGCCGAGGCGATGTCGGCGACCGCGTCGACGAGCCCGGCGTGGGTGCTCTCCTGGGGATCTGCGATGGCATGGCGTCAGGCGCCGGTCGCGGACCTCACGGTTCGCCAGGTGGTGCCCCTCTCCGTCGGCGGGGACCAGGTCCGGGTGCAGCTCTCGAACCTCTTCGGCGACGAGCCGCTGGTGGTCGGCGCAGCCACCGTTGCCGTCCAACAGCGCGGCGCCGCGGTCGTGCCCGGGTCGGTGCGGTCGCTCTCCTTCGGCGGTGGCGCCGCCGGCGTCACCGTGCCGGTCGGCGGGGTCGCCGAGAGCGGTCCGCTCGCCTACCGGGTGCATGCGGGCGAGTCCCTCGAGGTGAGTGTCTACGTCTCCGGCCCGGACCTCGTCACGGCACACTACGACGCCGGGCCGCTCTCGTACTCGAGTCTCAGCTATGCCGGGAACCTCACGGAGGACACCTCGGGGGTCGGTCTCGTCTACGGCACGACCTGGGCGCGCTGGGTGAGCGCCGTCGACGTCGCCGGGGGAGCCACGCCGCCGGAGGCCACCGTCGTGCTCGGGGACTCGATCAGCGACGGGTTCAACATCCACTGCCCCACCAGTCTCTGCGACCTCGTGACACCCTGGCCGGACGTGCTCGCCGAGCGAATGCGCTCGCTCCCCGCGGCGGAGCGGGTCGGGGTCGCCGACGAGTCGATCACCGCCAACACCCTGACCCTGGTCGACACGGCGAAGGCGGCCGACTTCCGCGCCGGCGGCGGGGGCCCTCCAGGGGTCGAGCGCGTCGACATGGACGCACTCGAACAGCCCGGGGTGAACCGGCTGGTCCTCTTGCTCGGGACGAACGATCTCTGGTTCGGGGCGACCGCTTCCCAGGTGATCGCCGGGATGCGGCAGATCCTCGCCGATGCCGCGGCGGCCCACGTCGGTGTGATCGGCGTCACGCTCCTGCCGCGCGAGGGGAGCCAGGGCTGGACGGCGAGCGACGAGGTGCAGCTCCAAGCCGTCAACCACTGGATCCTCACGTCCAAGGCCTTCCCGGTCGTGTTGGACCTGGCGGCTGTGGTCGGGGACGTCTACGACGGTGCCTGCAACCCCAACGCGCTCTACCCGCCGTACAACTCCGGGGACTTCCTCCATCCGGACCAGGCCGGCCAGATCGCCATGGCCGACGCGGTGCCGACCCGCCTGCTCGGGGCGGGCGCGGCGCCGCCGGTCCGGCCCCTGGTGGCGGTCACGCCGACCAAGGCCTGCGCCCACCCACCCGTGGTGCTGGTCAACCACGCATTCCCGGCCGACAGCCCCCCACCGACGACCGGGGCGCCGACCACCACGACTACCGCCCCCACGACGACGACCACGACCGCCCCGAGCACGACGACGACGCTGGCGCCTACCACCACGACCCCGCCCGCCACCGAGACGAGCTCGACGGGCCTGGTTGCGAGCCTGCTCGGGCGTGACGCGTGGGTGCTCGTCCTCGCGCTCGTCGTGATCGCTCTCGCCGTGGCGATTGCCATCGGTCGCGCCGCAGGGAGACGAGGACGCCATCGCCAGGGGGCGGGCAGCTCGCGCTCCCGTGGGGGCCCTGGGCCGCCGACGTAGGCTCTCGGGCATGGACTTCGAGCTCACCGAGGAGCAGCGGGCCTTCCGAGCGGTCGTGGCGGACTTCGCGCGCCGGGAGGTTGCGCCCCACGCCGCCGAGTGGGACGCGACGCACACCTTCCCCCTCGACTGCGTCCGGGCCATGGGCGAGCTCGGGCTCTTCGGCTTGGTCTTTCCCGAGCAGTACGGAGGCGCCGCCGCCGACTTCACGACGTTCTGCCTCGCCGTCGAGGAGCTGGCCCGAGTCGACTCCTCCGTCGCGATCACGCTGTCGGCCGGTGTCGGGCTCGGTGCCATGCCCATCTACGCCTTCGGCACGGAGGCCCAGCGGGAGCGCTGGCTGCCCGACCTCTGCGCGGGGCGGGCTCTCGGTGCTTTCGGGCTCACCGAGCCGGACGGCGGGAGCGACGCCGGCTCGACCACGACGCGAGCCGAGCGCGTGGAGGGGGGCTGGCGTCTCGACGGGGCCAAGGCGTTCATCACCAACTCCGGCACGCCGATCACCTCGGTGCTCACCGTCACCGCGCGCACCGCGGAGACGCCGGACGCTCCCGCGGGGATCTCGTCGTTCGTCGTGCCTGCCGGCACGCCAGGGCTCGTCGTCGAGCCCCCCTACCGCAAGGTCGGCTGGCATGCCTCCGACACCCACGGGCTCTCGCTCTCGGGGGTGCTCGTCCCGGAGGACCACCTGCTCGGACGCCAGGGGCGCGGGTACGCGCAGTTCCTCGCCACGCTCGACGACGGCCGGATCTCGATCGCTGCGCTCGCAGTCGGGCTCGCGCAGGGCTGCCTCGACGAAGCGGTCGCCTACGCGAAGACCCGGCAGGCCTTCGGGGGGCCGATCGGTCGCTACCAGGCGGTCGCCTTCAAGTGCGCGGACCTCGCGGTCTCGGTCGAGGCCGCACGCCTGCTCACCTACCAGGCTGCCTGGGCCAAGGACACGGGGCGGCCCTTCAAGCAGCTCGCAGCGACCGCCAAGCTCTTCGCAACCGAGGCCGCGGTCTCGGCGGCTCGCGAAGCGACCCAGGTCTTCGGTGGGGCGGGCTACATCGACGAGACGCCAGTCGCACGCTTCTACCGGGACGCGAAGATCCTCGAGATCGGCGAGGGGACGTCCGAGGTGCAGCGCCTCGTCCTGGCGAGGGGGCTCGGACTGCCGGTGCAGGCATGAGACACCGTTTGTCAACCCCCCGGCAGGCATGAGCGCTGCCCGTCCAGGCGGGCGCGCCCCACGGTGATGGGGTAGAACCTGGGGCGTGAAGGGACTCGTTCTCGCCGGGGGTGCCGGCACCCGGCTCCGCCCGCTCACCGCGACCAGCGCCAAGCAGCTCGTGCCCGTCGCCAACAAGCCGATCCTCTACTACGGCCTGGAGGACCTGGCGGAGGCGGGGATCGTCGAGGTGGGGATCATCGTCGGGGATACCGAGGACGAGATCCGCAAGGCCGTCGGGGACGGGAGTACCTGGGGCCTCTCGGTCACTTTCCTCCGCCAGGAGCGCCCGCTCGGCCTCGCGCACTGCGTGGTCGTCGCGCAGGACTTCCTCGGGCAGGACGACTTCGTCATGTACCTCGGGGACAACCTGCTCCGCAGGGGGGTGCGGGACTTCGTCGCCGCGTTCGAGGAGGAGCGGGCCGCGGCGCGTGCCGTCGGCGCCGAAGGCCCCGCCGCGCAGATCCTCCTCGCCCATGTCCCCGACCCGCAGCGCTTCGGGGTCGCCGAGCTCTCGCCGTCGGGGGAGGTGGTCCGGCTGGTCGAGAAGCCGACCAACCCGCCGTCCGACCTCGCGCTGGTGGGCGTCTACCTCTTCGACGCGCGCATCCACGAGGCCGTCGACGCGATCCGGCCGTCGCCCCGGGGGGAGCTCGAGATCACCGACGCGATCCAGTGGCTGATCGAGCAGGGGTACCCCGTTCGGAGCCAGGTCGTCGCCGGCTACTGGAAGGACCTGGGCGAGCGCAGCGCGATGCTCGAGGGGAACCGCCTCGTCCTCGAGGGGATCGAGCCGGCGGTGCTCGGGGAGGTCGACGACGAGAGCCGTATCGAGGGTCGAGTGGTCATCGAGGACGGCGCGAAGGTCGTGCGCTCGGTAGTGCGCGGACCGGCGATCATCGGCCGGCGCACGGTGGTCGAGGACAGCTTCGTGGGCCCTTTCACCTCGATCTCCGACGACTGCCTGGTCGTGCGCTCGGAGGTGGAGCACTCGGTCGTGATGGCGTCGTGCCAGATCGTCGACATCGCCCGCCTCACCGACTCCCTCATCGGCCGGGAGGTGATCGTCGCCCGGACCGACGTGCGCCCTCGCTCGGTCCGGCTCATGCTCGGGGACCACTCCCGGGTCGACCTGGCCTGATGCCCGTGGAGCCGGGGGACCCCTTCGCAGCCTTCGAGGCGCTGCGCATCGAGCGGCGCGAGGGAGGCGTGCTCGCGATCGTGCTCGAGGGGCCCGGGCTGAACGCGCTCGGCCCCCGCGCGCACACCGAGCTCGCAGAGGTGTGGGTCGTCGCCGACCGCGACCCAGCGGTCCGGGCGGTGCTGCTCTCCGGCGCCGGGGAGGCGTTCTCCTCGGGGGGGAGCTTCGACCTGATCGAGGGGATGATCGAGGATCCGGCGGAGCGGACGAGGGTCCTCGCGGAGGCACGCGATCTCGTCCGCAACCTCCTCGACTGCGCGAAACCAGTCGTCTCCGCCATCCGCGGTCCCGCCGTCGGCGCCGGTCTCGTGGCAGGTCTGCTCGCGGACGTGTCGGTGGTGGGGCGCTCGGCCCGGATCCTGGACGGGCACACTCGGCTCGGGGTAGCGGCCGGCGACCACGCGGCGCTGTGCTGGCCGCTGCTCGTCGGCATGGCAAAGGCCAAGTACCACCTGCTCACCTCGGCCCCCCTCTCGGGTGAGGAGGCCGAGCGGATCGGGCTCGTGTCCCTCTGTGTCGACGACGACGTCGTCGAGGCGAGGGCGGGGGAGATCGCCGCGCGGCTCGCTGCCGGGCCCCTCGACGCGCTGCGGTTCACCAAGCAGACTCTCAACCACTGGTACCGGACGGCCTGGCCGATCTTCGACGCGTCGCTCGCGTACGAGTTCTACGGCTTCGGTGGTCCCGACGCCCGTGAGGGCCTCGCTGCACATCGCGAGAAGCGCCGGCCACACTTCGGTTGACCGAATCATCGGTCTAGGATGGCCGCGATGGTCAGTGCGCGAGCTGGATCCTGAGCCGTGGCCGCCGCATTCGTCATCTTCCTCCGCGAGGGGATCGAGGCCAGCATGATCGTCGCGATCCTGCTGGCGTACCTGGATCGGATCGGCCAGCGACGCCACTTCCGGGAGGTCATCGCTGGGGTCGTCGTCGCACTCGGGCTGGCGGGGGGCGCCGGGGTTGCGGCCTACCTGAGCCTGCACGCGTACGCCGGCACGCGGGTCCAAGCCGTCTTCGAGACGGCGACGTACCTCCTCGCCGCTGCAGTGCTCACGTTCATGACCTTTTGGATGCGTCGACACGCCCGCTCGCTCGCCGGCGAGCTGCGCCAGCGCGCCGACGCGGTGCTCGGGCGGGGCGAGCGGGGTGGGCTGTTCCTCCTCGCGTTCCAGGCGGTCGGCCGGGAAGGGCTCGAGACCGTGGTCTTCACCCTCGCGCTCGCGTTCTCCGTCTCCGGCCGGCCGGTCCTCGCCGGAGGTGCCGCGGGGATCGCCGTTTCGCTCGGCGTGGCCCTAGCGACCTATCACTACGGCAGGCGCATCAACCTCGGGATCTTCTTCCGGGTAGTAGGGGTCCTGCTCATGGTCTTCGCCGCCGGGCTCCTCGTCGATGCGGTGGAGAACCTGCAGCAGCTGGGCTGGCTGCCGTTCCTCGGGCAGCGCCTCTGGAGCACCGAGGCGGTCCTCGCCGAGGGGAGCGCGCCCGGCGACGTCCTGCACAGCTTCTTCGGGTACGCGAGCAGGCCCACCCTCCTCCAGCTGCTGGTCTGGGCGGCGTACCTCGCCGTCGTGCTCGGGGCCTTCCTCCGCACGAGGCGGCCGCCCGAACGGCTCCCTGGCACCTAGCGGCCGTTTCCGGGCTAGCGATTTGAGGCCCGCTTCGGCGGTTCGGAAAGTTTCTTCGAAATAGTGCTCTGACCAGCGCGTTCTCCCTGGTCAAAGGCTCGCGATTTGTCGCTGACGGGTGTATTACCTATACATGGCATCGATCGTCGGCAAGAAGCAGGGCAACAGGACCTACTACTACCTGGTGGAGTCGGCCCGGGTGGGGGGCAAGCCCCGCATCGTCTCCCAGCGCTACCTCGGGTCCGCAGCCGAGATCGCAGCTCGTCTGGCGGAGAGGGGCCCTGGCGAGCCGGACCGCACCCGTCATCTCGCCTTCGGCGACGTGGCAGCGACGTGGTCGATGCTCCAGCGCTTGGGTGTGGCCGAGATCGTCGACGAAGTCGTCGGTGCTCGTCGTGGCGACGCTCGGGCATCGGTCGGGACCTACATCGCCCTCGCCACGCTCAACCGGGTGGTCGACCCGTGCTCGAAGCTCGCCTTTGCCGAGTGGTGGGGGAGGACCGCCGGTGACCGATGGCTCGGCGTCTCTGCGGGTGCGCTCGATCACCGGCGCTTCTGGGAGGCGATGGACGCCATCGGAGAGCAAGACCTCCGAGAGATCGAGCGTCGCATCGTCGCCCGGATGGTCGCGACGTTCTCGATCGATCTCTCCGGTCTCGTGCTCGACATGACCAACTTCGCCACGTGGATCGACTCCGGCAACGACCGGGCTCCGATCGCCCAGCGTGGGCACTCCAAGCAGAAGCGCAACGACCTGCGCATCTGCGGGCTCGGCCTCGTCGTCTCCACGGATGGGGGTGTCCCTCTCGTCTCGCATGCCTATCCGGGCGACAAGCCCGACGTCACCCAGTTCGGGGCAGTGGTGACCGAGCTCGTCGCCCGCTTCGAGGCGCTGATCCCCGAGGGGATGGGCCCCGGGAGCGAACGCCTCACCCTGGTCTACGACGCCGGGCAGAACTCCGAGGCCAACTATCGGCTCCTCGACGGCGCACCACTCTCCTTCGTTGGATCGCTCCCGCCGTCGGACCATCCCGATCTCCTCGCTGTTCCGAGGGAGCACTACGAGGTTGTCGATGCGAAGCGCTTCCCCGGTCTCGTCGCCTTCGAGACCACCAAGGTCGTCTTCGGGAGAGCGCGTCGCCTCGTCGTCTGTCACTCCGAGGAACTCCATGCCAAGCAGTCCCGGGGCTTCGACCAGACCCTGGCCAGGGCCCACCGCCGCCTCGCAGAGGTCCGAGCTCGCCTCGCCCGGGGCAAGACCCGCAAGACCAGGGAGAAGGTGGAGGCCGAGATCGCAGAGATCCTCGCTCCTCGATGGGTGTCCCGGGTGATCACCGCCACCCTCACCGGCGAGTCCCCGGCCGAACTGCGCCTGCGGGTGCGCACGAGCGCCAAGGCCCGAGCCGCCCTGGAGGACGAGCTGTTCGGCAAGCGGATCCTCTTCAGCGACAAGGTCATCGAGCAGGCCTCGACCGCCACGATCGTCGCCGAGTACCGCTCCCAGGAGACCGTCGAGGGCGACTTCCGACAGATGAAGGATCCGAA
>JAJYGW010000017.1:0-21649 GCA_021790615.1 Actinomycetes bacterium
GGGGACGCGGATGCGGAGCGGCGGAAAACTGTTGGGGCTGATGGCGCTGTTGACGCTATGCGGGTTTACGATTTCGGCCTGTGCGCAGCAGCGCATATTGTGGCAGATCGGCGAGTTCAATTACTCATCGCAGGAATTCCGGACCGAGGGCGTGAACTATAACAGTCCCAAGTCCAACGTGGTGTATACGCTTGGGAAGAGTCACGCCAAGGACTGGCTTGGATTTCAGCCGGGCCCCGTAAACGCGATCGCGGGAGGCCGTCTGCACCCGTACCGAGTGGACTTTACTCTGCAGCAGACGCCGCGTGGGTTGTATCAGTTGCGCATCGGCATCCTCTATGAGATGCCGAGGCTTTCGGCATTGCAACTGAGTGTGAATGTGCCGCAGGTGATCCTGGATTTCTGGCGTGAAGTCATCAACGACGTATTCGGCACTCACTTCCTGATGCGGACCACGCTCGATCGCCTCATCGGTCCGGCACCGATCCACACCGCCGCCATCCAGGCCTACGTGCACTCGATCGACACGGTCTTCATCGTGGCCACGCCGATCGTGTTCCTCGCCTTCATCGCCGCCCTCGCGATGCCGGAGATCAAGCTCCGCTCCACCGTGCGGACCCGTTCGGCTCCGCCGGGCGAGGCGACACCCCCCTCGGCCGAGATGGAGGCTCCTGCGGCCGATCCTCTGGTCGTCTGAAGCTCGGGCGACCCCGGGGGCGCCCCGGAACACCGGCAGAACATGTGTCAGCGGAGTGGCGTATTCCGGCCGATTCGAGCCTGAGCAGCGATACACTCGCAACCGGCTGGCATTCCACCTTCATCCACCTCCAGCCCTGACAAGGGGGTGATCCCGACGCCTGCACCTGCAGGACACGTTGTCGCCGAGGCAGAAGAAGACGAGGAATTCGACGGTCGCCGCCTGCGTGCGGCTCGGAACCGTGATGCAGTCGTCTCGGCTGTCCTCGACATCATCCGCGAGCAAGGCGGTGAGCCCATCCCGGGCGCTGCCGAGGTGGCGGAGCGCGCCGGCGTCTCCGAGCGGACGGTCTTCCGCCACTTCGCGGATCTCGACTCGCTGTTCCTCGCCGCCGCCACGCACCAGCGCCCGGTCCTCACCTCGTACCTGAGCCAGCGGCCAGACGCCAAGGAGCTCGACAAGCGGATCGCCGCCATCGTGCGCCTGCGGGCCAGGATGTACGAGGAGATCGGCGCCATCCGCCGCGTCGCCGTGCGGCTTGCCGAAGCTCACGATTCCCTTGCCAGAGTCGTGAGAGAGGCAAACCAGGCAGAGCGCGAGCAGCTCGCCGACGTCTTTGCTCCCGAGCTGAAGCAGGCTGGTCGCGAGAAGGCGATCGTCCTCGACCAGCTCGAGCTCGTCACGAGCTGGGGCAGCTGGGACACGCTGCGCGGCGAGCTCGTCGGTTCCACCGACCGGGCACGCAAGATCATGACCACGATGATGACCACGGTGCTCGCGCCGTACACCCGTCGCTCCCGCCGCTGACACACCCAAGTACTGACGGCTTCGCTGCCTACCAGTCAGCCTTCAGACAAGTCCTTCGAAGAGGACCACGGCGCCGAGTTCGCACGCGTCGTCGCCGCGTTCATCCGCGCCACTCCCTGAGGGCGATCTCGCAGGCCTCGCCGAACCACGGCGCATAACCCTGCGCCGGCCCAGCGCATGCGACGGCATCGGGCTCGACGAAACGCCAGTCCTCCACCTCGTCCGGATCCGGCTGCAGCACGCTCGCCGTGATGAGGCCCACGAAGACGTGGTCGAGCTCGTGCTCGACGAGGCCGCTCACCGGGTCGACGGCCCGATAGATGAACGAGCCTGCCGGCCGCAGCGAGCACTCGAGGCCGAGCTCCTCGAGCACGCGGCGTTCTGCCGAGGAGCGCAGGTCCTCGCCCGGGCCGGGATGTGAGCAGCAGGCGTTGGCCCAGATCCCGGGGAAGTGGTACTTCAGAACGGAACGCTGCTGAACGAGCATCAACCCGTCTTGCCGGAAGAGGAACACCGAGAAGGCGAGGTGCAGCAGTCCCGGCGCCTCGTGAGCCGCCCGCTTCTCGGACACCCCGACGGCGGTCCCGGCCTCGTCGACGAGCACGACCTCGTTGCGATGCGGCACGAACGGCGATCGTACCGGTGCCGTTACCGTCGAGTCAGGCAGCGCCCTGACGCAGATGCATGAACGGAGGCCCCGGCACGGTGCTCGACGAACTCGCCGCTCGGCTCGCCACGCCCGTCGGCGACCTGCCGTCGAACGTCATGTTGGACAGGGCGACGTACGAGTACGGGAGCGAGCTCGGTTTCGACGGGCTCGACTTCTACATCTGCGGTCGGGGCGGGGCGCTCGGTGAAGTCGACGCGGGCGTTGTGGCGGCCGCCCTCGTCTACTTCAACCCTGCGATGATCCGGGAACGCTGGGATCGCGGCATGCAAGTCATGGGCGCCCGCAAGGCAGCGGAGAGCTTCGCCGGCCGCCTTCATGCCTGGGCCCGCGACCACCTCGCCGAGGACCAGGACTACGAGCGGCTGGCCGAGCTCCTCGGGATCGTCGTGTCAGCGGCGAGCCCGGCGGGTGCACCGCTGTTCGCCGGATGGCTGACGCTTCCCGAACCCGTCGAGCCGGCTGAGCTGATGATGCACCGGCTGAACGTTCTGCGCGAGCTGCGGGGTGCCATGCACGCTTGCGCCGTGCTCGCGGCCGGGCTCGACCCGCTCGTTGCGGTCCTGATCAAGACGCCTTTCATGGCCGGGATCTTCGGCTGGCACGAGCCGTACCCGGAGGTCGATCTTGCTCGTGACGCCTGGGCGGAGGCGGAAGCTGCGACCAACCGGGCCGTGGGGCGCGTGCTCGCGGTGCTCGACGAGGGGCAGCGCGAGGAGCTCGCCTGCCGGCTCGAGCACGCGCACTCCGGGGTGCACTGAGCCCGTCGCCGGTGCCGTGTCGGAGCTCGGGCAACCCAAGCACAAGCAGTAGGCAAGCATCAGGAATCGGCAGAAAGGACCAGCACTGAGATGGAGTATCGACGCCTCGGCCGGGCCGGGATCAAGGTCAGCGTGCTCTCGTTCGGCTCATGGGTGACGTTCGGACCTCAGCTCGACGACGATCGTGCGCTTGCGTGCATGCAGGCTGCTCACGACGCCGGCGTCAACTTCTTCGACAACGCCGAGGCATACGCCGGAGGCCAGTCCGAGGTCATCATGGGCCGCGTCGTCAACAAGCTCGGGTGGCCGCGTAGCAGCTACGTCGTGTCGACGAAGCTCTACTGGGGCCTCTCCCGAGACGTCAACATGACGAACACGCTGAACCGGAAGTACCTCATGCAGGGGATCGACGGATCGCTCGAGCGCCTCGGCCTCGACTTCGTCGACCTGTTGTTCTGCCACCGGCCCGACCCGGAGACTCCGATCGAGGAGACGGTCTGGGCGATGCACGACATCGTCTCGGCCGGGAAGGCGCTCTACTGGGGCACCTCGGAGTGGTCCGGAGGGGAGATCATCGAGGCGTTCGACGTCGCCGAACGGTACGGCCTGCGCAAGCCCGTCGTGGAGCAGCCGGAGTACAACCTGCTCGCCCGCGCCCGCGTCGAGCAAGAGTACGCCCCGATCATCGAGCGGCACGGGATCGGCCTCACGACCTGGAGCCCCCTCGCCTCCGGCCAGCTCACGGGCAAGTACCTCGACGGCATCCCCGAGGGGAGCCGCGGCGCGCTGAAGGGCTACGAATGGCTCCGGGACGAGCTCACCGACGAGGTGAGGAACGCCAAGGTCCGCGCCCTCAACGATGTCGCCGGCTCGCTCGGGTGCTCGCTCGCTCAGCTCGCCATCGCCTGGTGCGCGCACAACCCCAACGTCTCGACGGTGATCACCGGTGCCAGCCGCCCCGAACAGGTGGCCGAGAACATGGCCGCCCTCGACGTGCTCGACCGGTTGGACGAGGAGACGCTCGGCCGGATCGACGAGATCACCCGCTGACCGAGCTGTGAAACAGCCGAGCGGCTGCGGAGGCCCCTCGGCCCGACCAACCGCTCACCCGCTGGCGGGCACCGCCTTCAGCCGGCCCGCGCCTTTCGTAGCGTCTGCCGCCCCTTCGGCAGGCGCGGCAGGCTCCGCAGACCCCGCAGAGGCGGCAGACCCCGCAGACGCGGCAGCACCGGCGGCACCCGCCGTCCCGCTCCCGAGATCCTGAGCAGCCGGCTCCACCGACCACCCGAGCCCGACGGCGACCTCCCGGGCCCGATCGAACACGGCGCGCCATTCGCTTCGCCTCGCCGCCAGAGCGCTGTGCTCGGCGGCGAGCGCGACCTCCACCGCCACGAGCATGTCACTCCCACCGCCGCCTCCTCGGGCCACCCGCCCACGGCGCGACGGCTCCTGCTTCAGCAGCTCGAGCCACTGCACGGCGCGCGAGCCGTCGTTCAACTCCCCGAGCACCTTCTGGACCTTCGCGATCCGGCGCGACAGCTTGTCCAGATCGCCAGAGGTCAAAGGCGCGGCGATCTCGGCGGCGTAGCGGGCACGCTTCGAGAGGATGCGGAGGTGGTGGAGCTCGTCGTCACGCGGCGCCATCGACAACTCCCTGACCGCCTCCTCGAGCTCCTCCCAGCGCCGGCGCACCTCCGGGAGGAGGACGCCGACGGCGGGCTCTGCCGCGCAGGACTTCTTCACCGGCGGCGCCGCCGCCGCCGTGCCGAGCCGCTCGAGCAACCGGCGGTAGCGCGTCGAGCGCATGGCCACGATCGCGTCGGCGAATGCCTCCTGGCGGTCGATCGCGCAACTGCGGAGCACGGCCGCCGTCGCGCCCTCCGGGGCGCCGGTGCAGTCCTGCTCGAGGCGCTCGGAGAGCACGTCGAGGTCACGGACGCTCCCGAGCAGGGTCCCGAGCCATCGAAGGTCCTCGACGAGCGGGTCAAGCTCCGCACGCCGGATCGCCTTCCGGAAGGTCCGCAGCTGCGAGCGCATCCGACGGCAGGCGACCCTCGCCTGGTGGACGCCTTCTGGGTCGACGTCCTCGCGGACGATGGGTTCGTTCTCGAGGAGCCGGGCGAGGTCGTCCGAGATCGCGCTGCGGATCACCCGGATCGTCGTGATCGTGTCACGGCCCCCGTAGCCGGCTGATGCTGCCATGCCACCAGTCTTCCCGCTCCGGCGCCTTGATGCGGCCGGCACGCCACGGCCGGGCAGTGCACCTCCCGGCGGGGACGTCGGCCATACTGGTCTCGATGGGCCACATCGACGTGAACGGCGTGGCCCTCTCTCTCCCCGACGGGCGGCCGCTCCTCGGCGACATCTCGTTCAAGGTGGACGACGGCTCGATCACGGCGCTCGTCGGCCCGAACGGCTCGGGCAAGACGACGCTCGTCCGGATGATCGCCGCTGCCGGCGGATCACCGCTCTCCGGTGAGACGCTGCCGCCCGACGCCGGGTCGATCTCCGTCTCCGGCTCTCTCGGGGTGATGCCCCAGTTCATCGGCCAGATCCGCGACGACTCCACAGTGCGCGACCTGCTCGTGTCCATCTCCTCGGCGACGATCCGCCGCGCGGCGGCCAGCTTGGCCGAGTCCGAGCGCCAGCTCGCGGCGGCAGGCACGGACGAGCGACGCCAGATCGCGTACGCGCATGCCATCGCCGACTGGGGCGACCTCGGTGGCTACGACGCCGAGGTCGTGTGGGACAAGGCGACGACCGAGGCGATCGGGCTCCCGTTCGCCGAAGCGTCGATGCGCCTCGTCCGCTCTCTCTCCGGCGGCGAGCAGAAGCGCCTCGTCCTCCACACCTTCCTCTCCTCCCCCACCGACGTCCTCGTGCTCGACGAGCCGGACAACTACCTCGACGTCCCGGGGAAGGAGTGGCTGGAGGACGCTCTCTCGCGGACCCGGAAGACGGTCCTGTTCATCTCGCACGACCGCGAGCTGCTCCGCCGCACCGCCACACGGGTCGTGACGCTCGAGCTGACGGCGGCCGGGTCGACGGCGTGGGTGCACGGCAGCACCTATGTCACCTACCACGAGGCACGGGAGGAGCGACTCGACCGGCTGGAGGAGTTGCACCGGCGCTGGGACGAGGAGCATGCCCGGCTCAAGGCATTCGTCGTCGAGATGCGCCAGAAGGCGTCGTACAACGACGACTTCGCCTCGAAGTTGAGCAACGCTTTGCACCGGCTCGAGCGTTTCGAGGTGGCGGGGCCGCCCGAGGCGATCCCGCGGCCTCAGCGCATCTCGATGCGGCTCGCCGGAGGGCGGACCGGTAAGCGGGTGCTGACCTGTGCCGCGCTCGCACTCGACCGGCTCACCGAGCCCTTCGACCTCGAGGTGCTCCACGGCGAGCGCGTGGCGGTGCTCGGGCCGAACGGGACCGGGAAGTCCCAGTTCTTCCGCCTGATCGGAGGTGATCGCGTTGCCCACTCGGGTGAGCTGCGCCTCGGCGCGAGGGTGGTCCCGGGCCACTTCGCCCAGACGCACGAGCACCCCGAGCTCGACGGCCGGACCCTCGCCGAGATCCTCTGGAAGGACTTCGACCTCCCCTTGCCACGGGCCATGCCGGCGCTCGGGCGGTACGAGCTGTCCCGGGCGCGCGACCAGCGCTTCGAAACGCTCTCCGGCGGCCAACAGGCGCGGCTACAGATCCTCGCTCTCGAGTTGTCCGGGGCGACCCTGCTGCTGCTCGACGAGCCGACCGACAACCTCGACGTCGAGTCTGCCGAGGCACTCGAGGCGGGGCTGGACGGCTACGAGGGCACGGTGCTCACTGTGACGCACGACCGGTACTTCGTGCGGAACTTCGATCGTTTCTTGCTGTTCTGCAGCGACGGCCGGGTCGTCGAGACCCCCGAGGCGGTCTTCGACGAGGGGCGGCTGGAGCGAGCGGCGCGGACCCGCCGGCGTCAGGCCACCTGAGCCCGCCCTCCGACGCCACCCCAACCTCAGCGCATTCGCCGCCTCCGGAGCGCGGGCTCCGGCGACACCGAACGCGCGGTCACCGAGGCGCCGCCGACCGAGACGCCTGCGCCCCCGGACGCGGCCGACACCACAGGGTCGAGCTCGAGACGAGCGATCTCGGGGAGATCCTCGCCCATCCGTGCGATGCAACTCAGCAGTCGGGCGATGGCGTGGAAGTCGGCCGGCACCGGTGGCGCCTCGAGCACAGTGACAGCCTTGATCGACCGGATCATCGACTCGGCCTCCTGCTCGGTGAGAGGTGCCAGCCGGAGCGAGCGGTCGCCGAAGACGTCGGACGCGAGCCCGGCCAGGCCGACGCTCACGACCGGCCCGAATAGGGGGTCCTCCACGAGCCGGATGCTGACCGGTGGAGCCGTGTCTGCCGGGCCTGCCGAGTCTGCCGGGACAGGCGGCTCGTCCGTCCTGAGCGGGACACCGTAGGCAGCAAGGAGCGCCGCCGTGGCCTCTTCGGTGAGCTCGACGCCGTCGGAGTTGCCCGGCTCCTGCTCCAGCGCCGCGCGCAGGACGGCCCTGGCGGCTGCCACATCCCATGGACCGGCTCCCTCAGCCGGCTCGGCGCCTCCCCCGAGCTCGGCCTCGCGCCTCCACGCCGCGTACGGCACGACCTTGGCGAGCGCCCGGGCCGCCGACTCCGGGTAGCGGAACCACGGGACCGGCCGGTCGGCTGTCCGGAACGCCTCGAGGGTGACGTCGGTGGCGAGGAAGTTCGCCACGACCGGCTTGCCGTGGGCCCCGGCCACGCGGGCCACTTCGGCAGCGACGCCTTCGGCTTCGCTCGCGAGTGGTGGGGTGAAGATGGCGATGGCGGCGTCGATGCCGCCATCGCCGAGGAGGATGTCGAGAGCCCGCCCGTACTCCTCCGCCGAGGCCGCCGGGCTGCAGTCGACCGGGTTCCTCACCGCCGCCTCCGCGCCGAGCGCCTCACGGAGGATCTCCTGTGTCCGGTCGGACAACACCGGCACGCGGAGGCCCCGTGCCTCGCAGGCATCCGCAGCGAGGACACTCGGTCCGCCCGCGTTGCCGAGGATGGCGGTGCGGTCGCCGGCGGGGAGCGGCTGGTGGTGCACCACCTCGGCCACGTCGAACAGCTCCTCGAGCGTGTCCACCCGGATCACGCCGGCCTGGCCGAAGAGTGCGTCGACGACCTCGTCGGGCGCCTCACCGGTCGCTGCGGTGTGCACGGCGGTGCCGCGCAGCCCGGCGACGGAGCGACCCGCCTTCACCGCGATGATCGGCCGCCGCCTGGCGACGCGACGGGCGATACGCCTGAAGTGCCGGGGGTTCCCGAAGGACTCGAGGTAGAGGAGGATCACGTCCGTCCCGGGATCTCGCTCCCAGTAGCGGATGAGGTCGTTGCTGCTCACGTCCGCCTTGTTGCCCATCGACACGAAGCTCGAGATCCCGAGACCCCTCCGGCTCGCCTCCCCCAGGATCGCGACACCGAGGCCGCCCGACTGCGAGCAGAAGGCGATGCGCCCGCGGACCGGGGCCACCGGTGCGAACGTCGCGTCGAGGCGGACGTGCTCGGCCGTGTTGATGACGCCCATGCAGTTCGGGCCGACGAGGCGCATGCCGTGACGCCGCGCAGACGACACGATCCTGCGCTCGGCCTCGGCTCCCTCCGGGCCGATCTCTGCGAAACCGGCGGATACGACGACGAGGCCTCCGCAGCCGGCCTCGCCGCACTCCTCCACGACCGTGGGCACGCTCGCGGCGGGCACGGCGATCACCGCCAGGTCGACGTGGCCGGGAACCTCGGCCATCGAGGGATACGCCTGCAACCCGAGCACCTCGGGCGCGCTCGGGTGGACGGGGTAGACAGGTCCGGTGAACCCTCCGGCGAGCAGGTTCGCGACGAGCTCGTTGCCGATCGTCCTCCGCCGAGGAGAGGCCCCGATGACCGCCACCGAGGTGGGCTCGAGGATCCGTGCGATGGACCGGGCGGCGGCGGCGGAGTCACGTGACTCGACCTTCTCGGCATAGGAGGGAACGGGGTCGAGTCGCATCGTGACGCGGATGACCCCCGAGTCGAAACGGGCGCTCTCGACGAGCCCGACCTCCCGGAAGACACCGAGCATCTTCGAGTTCTCGGGGAGCGTGTCAGCGATGAAGGTCGAGACGCCGCGGGCGAGGGCAGCCGACGCGAGGTGCTCGAGCAGCACCGTTCCGAGCCCTCGCCCCTGCTGGTCGTCGCGCACCGTGAACGCGACCTCGGCCTCGTTCTCGTCCCCGAGCCGGTCGTAACGAGCGACCGCCACGAGCTCGCCCTCGACGAACGCCACGATCGCGAGCCGGCGGTCGTAGTCGACGTTCGTGAAGTGGCGGACCTCGGCGTCGGTGAGCTGCCCGCGCGGCGAGAAGAAGCGCAAGTACACCGTCTCTGCCGACAGCCGCTCGGAGAGCGACCGCAGCGCCCCGGCGTCCTCGGGCACGATCGGGCGAAGCTGTGCCACGCGCCCGTCGGCCAGCAGCACCTCGGACTCGAGATCGGTGGGGTAGGTCATGTGGATGGCCGGCTCGGCGGGTCCTGGGATTCAGCCCGTTCAGCCGTTCAGCCGGCGGCGGCCGTGCTCCGGATCGTGCCGATGCCTTCGATCGTGCTCTCGATCACGTCGCCGGGCCGGAGGAAGCGGTCGTGCACCCACCCGACGCCCGCGGGCGTGCCGGTGAAGATGACGTCACCGGGCAGGAGCGGTACCACCGCGCACAGCTCCTCGATGATGAGCGGGACCGGGAAGACCATCTCGCTCGTCCGGCTGGACTGCATCACCTCGCCGTTGACGCTGCAGGAGAGGGCAAGGTCGTCCGGCTCGGTCAGCTCGTCCGGCGTGACGAGCCACGGCCCGATCGGACCGAAACCGGGGTACGACTTCCCCATCGCGTACTGCCCTCCGGCCGCTCTCTGCAAGATCCGTTCGGAGAAGTCGTTGCCGACGCACACTCCGGCGACGTGGCTCCACGCCTCCCAGTCGGCGATCCTGTGCGCCGGCCGCCCCATCACGACGACGAGCTCGACCTCGTGGTCGACGTGGCCGCCGGGCGGAAGCAGCAACTCCTCGAAACCCCCCGTGATGCAGGTCGGGTACTTCGTGAACACGGCGAGGCGCTCGGGCAGGCTCGCGCTCGTCTCCGCCGCATGGTCCCGGTAGTTGAGGCCGATGCCGAAGACCTGCCGCGGGAAGGGTGCCGGCGAAAGCAGCTCGAGCTCGTTCACCTCGATCGGGGGGAGCCGGTCCGGATCGGGCTCGTAGCCAGCCGCCCAGCCGAGGAATTCATCCCAGCGGTCGTAGATCGCCTGCGGATCAGGGCCGAAGCGCTCCTCCGACGCCTTCTCGACGTCGATGCCGCCCTCGCCGGTGACGATCGTCGCACGTCCGAGCACGTTCGCCAGCACCGTCACGGGCCTCGTCCTTTCGTCGCGCCGTCTTCCCCTACCCTGGTGACCGTAGTCCGAGGTGGTGGCTCCCCCGGCCACCTGCGAGAGGCGTGCCGCCCAGCTGTGTCCATCTCCGTACGGCGCGCACCTGCACGAAGGCTCGGCCTGCGAGGATCGATGAGATGCCCGGAATGACCGGAATGAACAGCCGCCTGTCGGCGAACAACCCCACGGTCGTGGCAGCGTTCCACTCCGCCCTCTTCCACCAGGGTCTCATCGTGCTCGGGCTGCTCGTTCTCGTCGTGATCACCTGGAGCCTCATGCGCGCGGCGACGCTGCGTGCCGTGCTGTCGGGTGAGAGCCCGGAGCTCCTGCGAGCGGCGGCAGGCGGGCCCGAGCCGCTCGCGCGCCGTCTCCTCAGGATCGGGATCGCGCTCTTCTGGATCCTCGACGGGCTGCTGCAGGCGCAGTCGTCGATGCCCCTAGGGCTGATCAGCCGGGTCGTGCAGCCGTCAGCCGCCACATCGCCCACGTGGGTGCAGCACCTCGTGGGCTCAGCCGGGACGATCTGGAACGACCATCCCATAACCGCCGCGACCGCCACGGTCTGGATCCAACTCGGGATCGGCCTGCTGCTGCTGTTCGCGCCGAGGGTCTCCTGGTCCCGGCTCGCCGGCATGGCCAGCCTGTGCTGGGGACTGGTCGTGTGGGTGCTCGGCGAGAGCTTCGGCGGGATCCTCGGAGCGGGAAGCTCGTGGCTGTTCGGGCTGCCGGGCGCCGTGTTCTTCTACTGCATCGCGAGCGTCCTGCTCGTCGTGCCGGAGCGGGTGTTCGCCGATCGCCGCCTAGGTCGCGCGGTCTGCTCGGTCATGGGCCTGTACTTCCTCGGCATGGCGCTGCTGCAGGCATGGCCAGGGCGCGGCTTCTGGCAGGCCGGCAGGCAGAACGCGCTCTCGTCCATGGTGACGGCCATGGCGACCACGCCGCAGCCCGGGACGTTCTCGTCGCTCGTGCGGTCCTTCGGCGCCTTTGACGCTCGGCATGGGTTCGCTGTCAATCTGGCGCTGGTCATCCTGCTCGCTGTCGTCGGAGCCGCGCTGCTCGTGGCACGGCCGCGCCTCATGAAGTGGGCGATCGTCCTCGCCGCGGTCGTGTGCCTCGCCGACTGGGTGCTCGTGCAGGACCTCGGCGTCTTCGGCGGCGTGGGCACGGACCCGAACAGCATGCCCCCGATGCTCCTGCTCGTGATCGCCGGGTACGTGCAGCTGGTGCGGCCGGCCGTGCCCGTCGCGGTGCCTGCCGCCACTTCTTTCGCAGCGGCGGTCAAGCCTGGCGCTGTCGCACCAGCCCCTGTTCTCAACGGGGGCGGGGCGTCCCGAGAAGGGCCGCTCCCCCGCCTCAGCCGCCGCATTCGCCAGGCGCCGACGTACTCCATGCGACTGTTCGCCGGGCTGGCGTCGCTCGCCGTCATCGCGCTCGGAGCGGTGCCGATGGCCGTCGCGGCCGTGAGCCCGAACGCCGACACCATCGTGTCCCAGGCGATCGACGGGGCGCCGGACGCGGTGGACTTCGCGGCGCCTCGTTTCTCGCTCGAGAACCAGTACGGCCGGAGGGTCACGCTCGCGAGCCTGCACTCGAAGACCGTCGTGCTCACGTTCCTCGACCCGGTGTGCACCGTCGACTGCCCGATCATCGCCCAAGAGATGAAGCAGGCCGACAAGATGCTCGGGTCGAGCGCCCGGCGGGTCGTGCTCGTGGCCGTCGTGGCCAACCCGATCTTCCGGTCGGTGTCCGCCACTCAGGCGTTCGACCGCGCGGAGGGGATGGCGCACCTCGCGAACTGGCTCTACTTGACGGGATCGGCCAGGCAGCTCCGGCAGACCTGGAGGCACTTCGGCGAAGAGGTGGCCGTCGTGCCCGGCGGATCGATGATCGCCCACAACGACATCGTCTGGGTGATCGACGGGAGCGGGCGGACCCGGTTCATCCTGAACAGCGATCCCGGCCCGGGCACCGCGGCCTCGAAGTCGTCGTTCGCGGCGGTCCTCGTGAGCTCCGTCGACAAGGTGCTGGCCTCGCGTTGACTCGCAAGGTCCACGGTCGCTCCGCGCGAGCCAGCATGCCGGCGCCCGTGCTGTCGTCGGCACTGGCCTCGGTGTCGGCACTCCTGCTGGCCGCCTGCGGTGCCGCGAGCGGAACAGGCACACATCCCAGCGAGGTCGCCTCGGCCGGTGCAGGGTTTCCCATCGCCACGTCCTCGGGCTCGGGTGCCACCTCCTGGGTGGTCGTCCCGATGGGCGACGTCGGCACGCTGCGGAACACCTTCTGGCAGCTGTTCGTCGACCGGAACGGCCACGGGTTGCTCCGCCTCGCGACGCCACCCGGCGTCGCCGACAACGGCGGGCTCGTCGTGAGCGGCGGTGCCGGGCGGCGAGGGTTGCAGGTCGGTGTCTTCACGAGTCAGTTGCTCGGCTTCTCCCCCATCGCTGCGAGCCAGGACGGCGGGCTCCACTGGTCCGGCTCCGTGCTGCCCGGGGAGCTCACGCCGGTCCCGGATGCGTTGTCGGCGGCGAGCGCCGGACCGGCGACGGCGCTCCTCGGACGCGACGGCGCCCGTGTCGTCGATGGCCCGTCCGCTGCGGGCTCCTCGGCATCGGCTCGATGGACGACGGTCACGACGCTCGCGGCGCTCCGGCACCTCGCCCCTCCGTCGTGCGACCTCGGAGCGCTCACGGCCGTGACCAGCACGGGATCGGCCGGCTCGGCGGGCACGGCCACGGTCTTCGGAGGCGCCTGTCGCCACGGCGGCGAAGTCGCCTTGTTCGTTAACGGGCCCGGCGGTTGGCGGTTCGCCGGCGGCCGGCTGAGCGGCACGGCTGCCGCGCCGGCCGCTACGTCGGCCGCTACGTCGACGGCGGTGGTGTCGGTCTGGCCGGCCGGTAACGGGCACGGCTCAGCGCTGGCCTTGGTCCTCGCGAGAGGCGCTGCCGCCGGTTCCGGATCGGGCAGGCTCGTCGCCGTCCGCCTCGGAAGCGTTCTCCACGCGAGAACGACGGCGGTCGCGGCGCTTCCGATACCGGCCGGCGCCACGATCCGGGCGATCGGGGAGGCGCCTGGTGGCGGCGCGGTCGTCCTCGTCGCTGGCGGGAGCCCTGCCGACCCGAGCCACGAACGGGTCGAGCTCTTGGACGCCGGAACGGGCGCATGGCAGGCACTCCCGGCGCCACCCGAACGCACGCTCGGCGTCCTTGCCGAGCGGGGCGGAGCAGTCGAGGCTCTCGTCGTCCAGCGCTCGTCTCTCGATGTGTACCGGCTCGCCCAGTCCGCTGCCCGGTGGATCTCGCGAGAGGTCGAGCGGGTCCCGATCGCCTACGGTTCTTCGGGCTGACCGCCCCCCCCCGAGGCGTACCGGCGTACCTGGCGCCTGGCACGGAGCCGAGCCTCTGGCTGCCGCCCTACGGTCTCGCCACTTCAGGGGACACGGGCGGGAGCCTCCGCACGACGAGCGCCAACAACCGGTGTGTCAGGTACATGAGGACGGCCGCCCCGAACAGGCACGGCGCCAGCACCGAGATGCCATTGTGCGAAGCAAGCAACCCGAAGCACGCCACCGCCACCGGCCCACCGACTGCCGCCCCGGCGATCGACAGCCCGACCGCCCGCCCCGTGACCGCCTCACCGAGGCGATCCGGCGTCAGTGCCACGTAGAGCGGGAAGATGGTCGCCGACCCGAGCCCGGCGACCGGCAGGCCCACCACGCCATACCGGCCCGGCAGGACCCAGAACAGCGCCATCCCGAGCACGAAGAGCCAGCAGCTCACTTCGAGCACCCGCGCCGGTCGGAACGGGTTCGGCACGGCGAGCGCCAGACGACCGAGCGTGAGAGCCGCCCAGAACAGGGCCATCGCGAGTGCGGCGCCGGCCGTCCCGAGACGGCGGTCGCTCAACAGGTAGGTCGTGCCCCACGAGATCGGTCCTGCCTCGGCCGCGGTGTAGGCGAAGAAGGCCAGGGTCGTCGCACCCATCCCCACCCACTCGCGCCTCGTGTGCCGCCTCGGCGGCGTCGCGGTCGTCGCCGCCGTCGATGCCGCCGGCGATGCCGCAGCCGTCTGAGGAGCCGCCGGCCCCGCTGCTCGTGCCGGTCGCACGGCCGCGAGCGGGACGAGGAAACCTGCCGCCACGGCGACGACGGCGACCGCGATGCGCCAGTGCCCGGTGGTCACGAGCACCGCCACGATGATCGGGCCGAGGGTCCCACCGATCGCCCAGCTCGCGTGCAGCAGCCCGAGCCGGCGCACGCCGCCTTCGATGGCGGCCTCGGCGTTCAGCACGGCGTCAAGCGTCCCTTTCACGAGCCCGAGGATGCTGAACGAGACGATCACCGCCCACCACGCCGGGGCGGCCGCCCAACCGGCGAGCGAGGCGAGGCCGGCGACTGTCGCCCAGAAGAGGGTGTTGTGGAAGCCGAGCACTCGCCGCACCGTGTCGCCGACCAGGCCGCCGGCGAAGTAGAGCACGGTCCCCGCCAGCACGAGCTCACCCAGGTCGGCGAGCGGGAGGTGCAGCCCTCGGCGCATCGACGGCCAGAGCACGCCGAGCAGGCCGTCGGGTATGCCGAGGATTACCACGAACGAGCCGAACTGGACGAGAAGGCCCGCGAGAACGCGCTTGGACGCATTGCCCGCCATCACATGTCCCCGGCGCGTCCGCTCGCCCGGTGATGGTCCACCCGTCATGGGCGGACCAGTCTCGCGCCGGCGAAAGTGCTCGTGAGGGACTTCGAAGGTGTCTCTGTCCGGTTTCTCAGGGAGAGGGGCGAAACTGGAGGCATGAGTGATGACATGATCAGCGGACCCGCGCCGTCGAGACGCGGACGGCTATCGCGTTTGCCTCGGTCCGCTCTCGTCGGAGTGACGGCGGTCGCCGTGGCCGGAGCCGCGTTCGGGATCGGGGAAGGGATCGCATCGGGCACCGGCAACCCCTCGCCCCAGTCGGCCGGCAGCGCCCAGGTGCTGGCTTCGACGAACGCGCCGGCCGGCAAGCACCGCTGGATGCGCTTCATGCATCACCATCGCCTCGCCGCCTGGCAGATCGCAGCCGGGCTCGCCAGCGGTCCGGGTGGCTTCATCGGTCCGCTCGGTCTCGGGAAGGTGACGGCAGTCGGCACGAACAGCATCACGGTCACGACGGCCTCCGGCGTCTCGCGCCAGGTGAAGACCAACGGCTCGACCCGGTACTTCACGATGCTCACAAGATCGAACCGCGCAGCCGTGAAAGTCGGTGAGGAGGTAGCGCTGCTCGCGCCCGCGATGGTGCATGCCACGATTGGTCAGGCGAAGGCGCAGGCCACGACGAAGGCGAACCGGGCGGCACGGGTCGTCGTCGTGATCGAGCCCTACGTGCTCGGCACGGTGACCTCCACGTCCTCCAGTCAGATCGTGGTCACCGGGAACGGTGGCCTCGCCCGCGACGTGCTCGTGAACGGATCCACCGCCTACAAGGAAGCCGGCACCAGCGTGTCCGCGAACGCCGTGAAGACCGGTTCGGAGATCTTCGCCTACGGCTCCGCCGCGTCGGATCCGACCAAGCTCCAGGCGACGAACGTCCTAGTCATCGGGCCGCGGGTGGCAGGCGTCGTGAAGAGCGTGAGCGGCTCCACGATCAACGTGCGCACCTTCGCCGGTAGCGAAGCCATCACGACCACCTCCTCCACCATCTTCCGTGACGGCCGCCAGGCAGGGTCGCTCGGCGACGTTGCCAAGGGCGACATCGTGGAAGCGATAGGCCGCCCCGGGGCAGGCGGGACCTTCTCGGCGAGCGCGGTCCGGATCGGGCCGAAATACAGGGCTGCGGTCGCTGCTTGGGCACCCGGTGCTCCTCCCGGCGCCGGAGCGAACGTGCCGGCCGGTGTCCAGGCGCAGATGTTCGGACCGGGCGGCGCCTCCGCCGGCAGCTTCGGTGCCAGCACGACCGGCCTCGCCGGCGTCCTCAGCTCGCTCGTCGGCTGACCGCTAGCGGGCGGGTCGCCTGCGCGTCCGCCCGCTAGCGCGGAGCTGGGTCGGGCACGGTCCCTCCCGGAAGCTGGCCGAACTTCGCCAGCCAGGCGGCCTCCCACGCATTCGCCGGCACACGCCGGGCTCCGGCCACCGCGCCCGCTCGGGCAGCCACCTGGTCGGCAACCTCTCCCGACTGGTCGGCAACCTCTCCCGCCGGGTCTCCCGGCTGGACCGGACCGGGCGTGGGTCCTGGCAGGGCAACGGCCACCGGTATCAGCTGTGCTGCCCGTGCGTCGGCACGGCTGTCTGCCCGTGCGCCGGCCCTCTCCTCGGACTTCGCCCACTGGAGGAAGATCGGCAGGAAGCCCCCGAGCGTCGACAGCTCCGTCGCCACCCACAGGAGCGCCCCGCCCGAGTGCGTGCTCGAGATCGAGTACATCGAAGCCTCCGGCCGGGACGCGGCCAGGATCGCGACGCCGAGGAACGCCTCCACGGCCGAACCGAGGAGCAGGTTCAGGAGCCGCATCCCGTAGGTCATCTTCCAGTGGATGATCGGATCGATCCCGACCATCGGCCACCAGTACAGGGTCCCGCTGAAGAAGAAGACGAGGTTCAGCACGTCCATCAGCGCCATGTGGTGCATGGCCACGTTGATGAGCGGCGTCAGGAAGAACACGTACATCAGGCCGAAGTAGAGGAACCACACGACGACCGGATGGCTGATGGCGGCGAACGGGCGTGATCGCAGCACGGCCAGCCACTTCTGCTTGAGGCGTCGGTTCCCCGTCTGGAGCAGCAGCGTGGATGGCGCTCCGAGGGCCAACAGGCCGGGGGCGACGACCATGAGCGCGAGGTGCTGGATGACGTGGGCCTGGAAGTAGCTTGCGGCGAAGACAGCCACGGACGAGCAGAACGAGAGCACGAAGGCGACGAGCCCGGCGAAGAAGGTGACGGTGCGGTGCACCGGCCAGCGCCGACCGCGGAGCGCCAGCTTCCACTCGGCGCTCAGGTACCACGCTCCCACCGCGACGGCGAGGGCGACCATGAAGACCGGGAAGGCGCTCAGGTTCCACTTCGTGAGAGCGTTGTGCAGCGTGAACTGCACCAGCTGCATGCCCGGCACGTCGCGCGAGGCTACTGCGGGGAGGCCTCCCGGCCCACATCGGGCATCAAAGGGGCGCTCGGAAAGCGAAGCTCCCGCCGCTCGAAGTCCTCGTAACGGGCGAAGATCACCGCCTCGCCCATCCGACGAGGGCGTCCCGGAATTCGGACGAGACGACGGCGGACAGGTGGTCGCCGGGGACGACCAGGCTCGTGGCGCCCGGGATGAGCGCGGCGAGAGCCGCCGGGTCGCCTGCCAAGGTGTCACGGTCGCCGGCGACGACGACTGTCGGCAACTCGATCCGAGAGACGTCCTGGCCCCGCGTCTGGTCGCCTCCCCGCCGGACGGCCGCGAGTGCCAGCCGGTCCTGCCGAGTGGCATCGGCGAACGCCCGGAACGCCCGAGCCGAGCTGTCCGCGATGGTCGACGGGTCGTCGGCCTCGAGCGCCTCGGCGATGTGGGCGAACACGTCCGCCCGCTGGCCGAGGGCCACGGCGGCGCCCACGCCTCCGAGGAAGAGCGACCGGAGGCGCGGCTCCGACAACGCCACACCGACCGCCACGAGACCGCCCATCGAGTAACCCGCCATGTCGACGGCGTCGAGGTCGAGATGGTCGAGGAGAGCCCCCACATCCCGTGCCATCGCACCATCGGCATAGGCGGCGGGATCGTGCGACCGGTCCGATTCGCCATGTCCGCGGGCGTCGACGACCACCACCCTCCGCCCCACGCCCGCGACCGCGTCGACGAGGCCCGGGCGGACCCAGTTGATGAACGACGTCGACGCGAACCCGTGGTGGAGGAGGACTGCGCCGGGCCCGTCCTCCTCCCCCGAGACCCGATAGGCGATCATCGTCCCGTCGAACGACGAGAAACGCTCCATCTCGCCCACTCCCGTCCTCCTCACTCGACCACGATGCGGATGCGCTTGTTGCCCTTGCCCTTCGACTCCGTCTTCACGACACGCACGTGACCCACCTCGGCCGTCGAGTGCACGTGCGTCCCGCCGTCCGCCTGCTTGTCGAGCCCGACGATGTCCACGATCCGCACCCGTGTCACGTACTCGGGGACGAGGTTCGTCTTCGTCCGGATCAAGTCGGCGTCGACGGCGGCTGCGGCTCGGTCGAGATAGCTGACCGCCACCTCCCGGTCGGCCGCGATCTCCTCGTTGACCCGCCCCTCCACCACGGCCCCGAACCCCTCGGGCAGCGGATCGAACTCGAAGTCCATCCGGGCCGACAGGGGCTCCATGTTCCCGCCGGTCACGGCTTTGCCGTACTCGTTCCAGATGACCCCGCAGAGGATGTGGAGCGCGGAGTGGGTGCGCATGAGCGCGTAACGCCGGTCCCAGTCGATGCGCGCCTCGACCGTCTCCCCGGGGCCCGGGAGCAGTTCGGATCCTCCGACGGTGTGCCAGACCGCTCCCGCCTCGGATCTCACCTCGAGCACGTCGAGGCCGCCGAGGGTGCCGGTGTCACAGGGTTGCCCACCACCGGTCGGGTAGAAGACGGTGCGGTCGAGTGACACCCGCCGCCGGCCGTCGTCGTGGTCGACGGCCGTGACGGTGGCTCGGAGGTCGGTGAGGTATGCGTCATCGAGGTAGAGGCGCTCGGTCGGCGGCGCCCCGCTGGCGGACGGATCGTGACTCACGCTGGGAATCGTGCCGCGCGTGCGCGGCTCGGCGCTACCCGCGGGTGTTGATGACCGCCTCCGGCCGCGCCGGCGCCTCGGCCCGGGCGACCTCGTAGCAGGTGGCGATCTCGGGGTCCTCGTCCGCCGCTCTTCGCCGTCTCATGCCGCCACCTCGTCGCCTATGACGAAACGCCACGTCTCGCCGCGCCGCACCTCCCGGATCTTCGTGACGAGGTGGGCTCTGCCGGCGCGATCGAGGAAGCTCTCGAGTGGGGAGCGAAAGATGGCGTAGTCGTCGAAGTGCACCGGCACCGCAACCCGTGGCTTCACGAGCTCGAGCATTCGCACTCCCTCTGCGTCATCCATCGTCAGCAGGATGCCGGCGAGCCGCGTGCCGCCGAGATGGATGAAGCAGACCTCGATGGCCGGATGCCGGCGCGGGATCTCCTCGAGGTCGCGGTGGTACCGGGTGTCTCCGGTGACATAGATGCGGATGAGCGGCCGGGCGCCTTCTGACACCTGGAGCAGCGAGCCCATGAGGGGGGGCACGACGGGAGACATGGCGGCCGGCGCGTGTTTCGCCGGGAGCGCCTCCACCGACAGGGTGCGCTCGCCTCGGCGGATCTCGTGCCTCTCCCAGGTGTCGAGCGCGGTCACGTCGGTGAACCCGCGGCGTCGAAGCTTCTTCGCGGCAGACGGCTCGGTGACGATCGGGGTCGCCTTGTCCAGCTCCTTGCGCGTCGTCCGGTCGAAGTGCTCGCCGTGGTAGTGCGAGAGCACGAGAAGGTCGAGTGGCGGCAGCTCGGGGATCTGCATCGCCGGCTCGGTGAGCCTCCTTTTCCGAAGGCCCATCCCGAGCCGTGTCTTCTCTCCTGAGTGCAGGAAGTTCGGATCGGTGAGGATGGTGAAGCCGCCGACGCGCAAGAGGACCGTGGCCATCCCGATGAACGTCGCCTCGCCTTCGACGCCGTGCTGGCGAACATCGCCGTCCATGGCCATGAGAGAGGCGTACCCGAACGGGGCGCCCATCTACGCCTGCCGACCCGGGGCCGCCTAGGCCTGGCAGTCCATCACGAGCTTGCCCAACACCTTGCGATCGGCGAGACGGCCGAGCGCCTCGTTAACGGACCCGAGGGGAAGGGTCGCACCAATGACGACCTCCATGCGTCCGTCCGCCAGCGCCTGGAGGCTCTCGCGGACACCGCGCACGATGGCCTCCTCCGGCTCGCCGAGCCCGCCGTACCCGAGCACGGACAGGCCCTTTCGGTAGAGCGCCTGGAGCGGCACCTCACCGATCGCGTCGGCCGACGTGCCGAACAGCACCAGGCGGCCCTTCGGCGCCAGCGCCTCGATGGCGGCTCCGGTGAACCCGCCTCCGAGAGGGTCGAACACGACGGTGGGGCGGAGCCCCTCGAGGGCCGGCACCAGCGCCGCCGCGTCGGCCGTGACGACGCGGTTCGCACCGCGCTCGGCCACGAATTCCTCTTTCGCGACGGAGCTCACCTGGCCGACGACGTGGGCGCCGAGCCTGCTGCAGATGGACACGATGGCACTCCCGACCCCGCCGCTCGCCCCGAGCACGAGCACCCGGTCCTCAGGCGACACGCCGGCCCACTCGGTCACGCAGCGCCATGCCGTCGTCCCGGCGACCCCGGTCGCGGCCGCCACATCGGAGGCGACGCCGTCCGGGACGTCGATCACCTTGTCCGCCCTCACGATCGCGTGGCTCGCCCAGAGGCCGTCTCCCGGGCGCGCGATTGCGGCACGGTTCACGAAGACCCGCCGTCCGGCCCCCACCCCGGCCGTCACCGTGCCTGCGGCCTCGCTGCCGAGCGTGCGGGGAAGTGCCAGGTCGGCGCCGACCCGCCCGAGCACCTGGTACCGGTCCACCGGGTTGACGCCGGCATAGGCCAGCTCGACGAGCAGCTCACCGTCGGCCGGCTCGGCGAGGTCGATCTCCTCGACAGCCACAGGGCGCCCGAGCTCGACGAGCCGGGCGGCGCGTGCCTTCACGCCACCATCATCCCTCGCGCGCGATCTGGAGAGCCTTCATGTGTCGCCCGTACCCGGAGGGGAAGCAGCGCAGCCTTCGCCCACCCTTGTTGTCAAGTTGGCCTGATGGCCTTTTCGCGCCAGCTGAGGAGGGGTAACCACTTCCGGTGGACAGCCGGCGCCGTGACCGGTATGCGCGTTACGTCGTCATCGGCCCACGGTCACCTCGAGAAGCGCGGGAGCTCGTGCGGCGAGCTGTGAGCGACGCGCACTGGTGCGGAGATCTGGACGGCGCCGTGCTCTCGGTGAGCGAGCTCGTGACGAACGCGATATGCCACACCGGCGCCGTGCGCCGCGTCGAGGTGACGGCCGACGAACGGCTCCTCCACGTCGAGACCGCCGACGAGGGCGCGGGCAGGCCCGAACCGCTCGACGTCGGCCCTGACGCGACTTCCGGAAGAGGTCTTTCCATCGTGGCCGAGATCTCGGACGCCTGGGGCGTCCGGGCGAGCAGCCATGGCAAGGTCGTCTGGTTCGAGATGGCCGCCGGCCGGCCTCGCGCCCGGGGCCGGTTCGCATCGTGAA